>DATEIQ010000244.1:0-11774 GCA_035278845.1 Casimicrobiaceae bacterium
TGCCAGCGCCTGGCGCGGGCGGGCGTCGACCGGATCTTCGGGACGCGCGCCTGCACGTTCTCGGATGCACAGCGCTTTTTTTCCTATCGCCGCGACGGCGCGGCCGGCCGGATGGGCGCGTTCATCTGGCGCACGGCCGCATGACGCTCGCCATGATCGTCGCCGCCGCGCTGGCCGGCGGCGTGCTGTCGACGATCGCCGCGGCGGCCACGCTGCGGATCGACGCGACGTGGATTCCGCGCTTCGTTTCGTTCGCCGTCGGCGCGCTGCTCGGCGCGGTGTTTCTGGAGCTATTGCCGCATGCGCTCGCGGATGGCGACGCCCATTCGGTGATGCTGACCGTGCTGATCGGGCTGCTCGGATTCTTCCTGCTCGAAAAGCTCGTCCTATGGCGCCATGCGCACGGCCATGACGCGCACTCCGACGAGCGCGACGAAAGCGAGCACCACCATGCGCTGCACGCGCACGCCGTACCGCACGCGGACGGCGGCCGGTCGGGACTGATGATCCTGATCGGCAACGCCGTGCACAACTTCTGCGACGGCATCGTGATCGCCGCCGCCTTCATCGCCGGCGAGTCGCTCGGCATCGCGACGACGCTGGCGATCGTCGCCCATGCAGTCCCGCAGCAGGTCGGCGATTTCGCCGTTCTGCTGCACTCCGGTTTCGCGCGCGCAAAGGCCTTCGCGTACAACGTCGCGGCGGGCGTCGCGACGCTCGCGGGCGCGCTCGCGGCATACGGCGCGCTTGCCGACATGCAGCAGGTTTTGCCGGTGGTGCTGGCGATCGCGGCGGCAAGCCTGCTCTACGTCGCCGTCGCCGACCTGATCCCGAGCCTGCATCGCCGATCCGAACCCATCGAAACCGCCAAGCAGATGGTGTGGATCCTGCTCGGGGTCGCGATCATCGCCGTGACGCATCAGTTGCTTTAGAGAGCGAACCGGCGACGGCGCATTCGTACCCGACGAACCTCAGCCCATGAGCGAATTCAATCCCTTTGCGATGGAGCCCTGGCTCGAGGTCGCGGCCGGGTGGCAGCAGACGCTGCAATCCTGGATGTCCTGGTGGACGCCCGCTCTCGCACCACCCCGGTCGGCATCGGGCAAGGAGGCACGACCGCCCGCGTGTCCTTTCGACCCCAAGGCGCTCGCCAGACTGCACGCCGAGTTCGAGCCGCGCTTTGCGCAACTGTGGGGAGCGGCCTCGCAGTCGATCGCCGTGCCGGGTGCGCCGATGCCTCAGATCGTCACGTCGGATCCAGCGGACCGGCGCTTCGCGTCGTCGATCTGGCGCGACCAGCCTTACTTCGCCTGGGTCAGGCAGGCGTACCTGCTGTACGGCCAGTATCTGCTCGCGATGGCGGCGCTCGCACAGCTTCCGCCTGCGGAAAAGCGCCGGCTCGAATTCTCGGTGCGCCAGTTCGTCGACGCGATCGCGCCGACGAACTTTCCGGCGACGAATCCCGACGTGCTGCAGCGCGCGGTGGAAACGGAAGGCGCGAGCGTCGTCGAGGGCATGCGCAATCTGGCGGCCGACGTCGCGCGCGGCCGCATCACGATGAGCGACGAGTCGGCGTTCGACATCGGGCGCAACATCGCCGTCACGCCGGGCAGCGTGGTTTATCGCAATCCGCTGATCGAGCTGATCCAGTACGACGCGACGACTCCACGCGTCGCAAAGCGGCCGCTCGTCATCGTGCCGCCGTGCATCAACAAGTACTATATCCTTGACCTGCGTCCCGACAACTCGTTCGTGCGGCACGCCGTCGCGCAGGGCCACACGGTGTTCATGATCTCGTGGCGCAACATCCCGCCGGAGCTCGGCCGGCTCTCCTGGGACGACTATCTCGAGCAGGGCGTTCTCGCGGCGATCGACCATGCGCGCGCGATCGGCCGCGCAAAGACGGTGAACGCGCTCGGGTTCTGCGTCGGCGGGACGCTGCTCGCGTGTGCGCTCGCGGTACTGGCCGCGCGCGGCGATCGAACCGTATCGTCCGCGACGTTGCTCACGACGATGCTCGATTTCGAAGACCCCGGCGAGATCGGCGTCTACATCGAGCGCGATGCGCTCGCCGCGCGCGAGCCGGCGCTCGAATCCGGGCAGCGCGTGCACGGCAGCGAGCTCGCCGGCGCGTTCGCGAGCCTGCGCCCGAACGACCTCGTGTGGAACTACGTCGTCAACAATTACCTGAAGGGCCGCACGCCCCCGGCCTTCGACCTGCTGTACTGGAACGGCGATTCGGCGAACCTGCCGGGGCGGATGTATGCGTACTACCTGCGCAACATGTATCTCGAAAATCGCCTGCGCGAGCCCGGCTCGCTGACGATGCTCGGCGAATCGATCGACCTCGGCGCGATCGACATGCCCGCCTACGTCTACGCGTCACGCGAAGACCATATCGTGCCGTGGAAAAGCGCGTACCGGACGCTTGCGCTGCTCGGCGGACGCAAGCGGTTCGTCCTCGGCGCATCCGGCCACATCGCGGGCGTCGTCAATCCACCGACGTCCAGCAAGCGCAACTACTGGACGAACGATGCGAAGGCGGAACACGCTGAAAAGTGGCTTGCCCACGCCGCGAGCCACGACGGCAGCTGGTGGCCCGACTGGTATCGCTGGCTCGCGCACCATCGCGGCGGCGAGCATGAGGCACCGGCGAACGCCGGCGATGGCGAGCATCCGGTGCTCGCGCCCGCGCCGGGCGACTACGTGCGCGAGCGCGTCGCGTAGCGAGCCTCGCGTGGCGCGCGGGTCGCGCAGCGACTCGTTCACGCGCGACTCGCGTAGCACGCAAGCGTCACGCTCGCGGATCACTGACCCGGAAGCTTGCCGACGCGCACCTCGATCGCAGCGTAGTACGCAGCGAGCGCCGCGATGTCGGCGTCGGAAAGTGTCGCCGCGACGACGCTCATCGCCTCGTTCTGCCGCCGACCGGATTTGAACGCCTGCAGTTGCGCGACCAGATACGCCTCGTTCTGCCCGGCGATGTTCGGCGCGTCGGGCACCTTGGACACTCCGTCCATGCCATGACAGGCCTGGCATGCCATCGCCTTGGCGCGCCCGGCGGCCGGATCGGCCGCCGCGGCAGTCCCGCCGCCGAGGACAAGCAGCGCAGCCCACGCGAATGCATGAGCTGCGCCATTGCGCGCGGCGACGTTCACCGGCGCTCGCGCGTGCAGCGCGCGACGATCAGCGGCCGTCGTACCAGATCCGATAGAGGGCACCCACGAGATCGTCCGACACGAGCAGCGATCCGTCGTGCAATTGCGCGACGTCGACGGGCCGGCCGAGGTAGTAGCCATTTTCGTTCCAGCCTTCGGCGAACGGCTCCGATTTGCCCGCCACGTGGCCGTCCGGTTTGAGGAACGTCACCATCAGCCGCGCACCGACCGGAACCGTGCGATTCCACGAGCCGTGCTGCGTCGAGAAAATCGCGCCGCGGTATTTCTCGGGAAACATCGTGCCGGTGTAAAACACGAGGCCGAGATCGGCAGCGTGCGCCGCTTGCTCGACTTCCGGAAACACGACGCCGGCTGGCGGCGTGTCGTTCTTGTACTCGTTCGTGCGCACACGGCCGCCGCCATACCAAGGGAATCCGAAGTCGAGGCCCGCCTTTTCGATGCGGTTCAATTCACCGGGCGGCTGGTCGTCGCCCATGCCGTCGACCTGGTTGTCGTTCGACCAGAGCGTCCGATCCTTCGGATTGAAATCCATACCAACCGCGTTGCGCAGGCCGCGCGCATACACCTCGCGGTTCTTGCCGTCGCGATCCATCCGGATGATGCCGCCGATGCCAAGCCGGTTGTACAGATCCATCTTCTCCTTCGGCGGCACGTTGTACGGCTGGCCGAGCTGAATGTAGAGCTTGTTGTCGGGGCCGACGCGGCACGGGCGTGCCGTATGGTTGTAGCTCTCCTCTTCTTTCGGAATGAGCTGCCCTTCGGGCACGATCGCGTTGGGGACCACGTCCGGGCTCTCATAGAAGAATTCGGCCGCCGGATATTCGACGACGCGATTCTGCTCGACGACGTAGAGGAAGCCGTCCTTCGAAAAGCAGGGGCCGTTCGGAATCTTCTTGGGCAGCGTCGGCGCGAACTCCTTCACCTCGTCGCCGACGCCGCCGCGCGAACGGTCCGTGACCGCGTACACCTTCGTCTTGCGTGTGCCGACGAACGTGACGATGCCCTGCGGTCCGACCGCGATGTGGCGTGCGTCGGGCACGAGGGCGTAGAGCGCGATGTGGAACCCGGGGGGCAGCTTGATCTTCGTCAGGTTCTGCTTCACCTGATCGGCCTTCGCGCCGGTTTGCGGAATCGGCTGCCAATCGACGGCGACGTTCGTCTGGTGCATGGCGCCGAGCGTCTCCAGCTCGCCGGCCGCAATTGCGGCGGGGGCGAGCGCGAGCGAAACCATCACAGCGGCTGCTTTCGGATAAAGCTTCATCGAACCTCCCATGGGTGACGTGCGGAGAAGCCGGCGACTTCGTGCAGCCGGCGCCGGGCAGGAAGAGTCGCGCATACGTCGTCGACAGACTCTATGCCTCGACTCGCAAAACTTCAACAAGGTGCGGAGCCGCCGGGTCGGGCGACGCGCTACGCCGCTTCGCTCGCGATGCGCTACCATGGCGCCGGCAACCGTCGCAGCAGATCCGCTCCACGGAGGAACCTCATGACCGACATCGTCATTGCCGGCGCATTGCGCACCGCGATCGGCAAGTTCGGAGGCACGCTCGCCAAAACGCCCGCACCCGACCTCGGCGCTACGGTGATCCGCGAGCTGCTCGCGCGCACCCGAGTCAAGCCGGAAGCCATATCGGAAGTCATCATGGGCCAGGTGCTCACCGCCGGCAGCGGCCAGAATCCGGCACGCCAGGCGTCGATTCGCGCGGGATTGCCGCATGGAACGCCGGCGATGACGATCAACAAGGTGTGCGGCTCGGGCCTCAAGGCGGTGATGCTCGCGGCGCAGACGATTCGTTGCGGCGACGCCGACATCGTGGTCGCGGGCGGCCAGGAGAACATGAGCGCCGCGCCGCACGTGCTGCCCGGATCGCGCGACGGGTTCCGGATGGGTGACGCCAAGCTCGTCGACACGATGATCGTCGACGGCCTGTGGGACGTCTACAACCAGTACCACATGGGAACGACGGCCGAGAACGTCGCGAAGAAGTACGAGATCTCGCGCGCCGAGCAGGATGCTTTCGCCGTGGCGAGCCAGAACAAGGCCGAAGCCGCGCAAAAGGCCGGCCGGTTCAAGGATGAAATCGTCCCGGTGATGATTGCGCAGCGCAAGGGCGATCCCGTCGCGTTCGCGCAGGACGAATTTCCGAAGGCCGGGACGACGCTCGAATCGGTCGCGGCGCTGCGTCCCGCGTTCGCGAAGGACGGAACCGTCACCGCGGCGAACGCGTCGGGATTGAACGACGGCGCGGCCGCGGTGCTCGTGATGACGGCCGCGCGCGCGGCGAGCCTCGACCTGCGACCGCTCGCCACGATCAAGGCCTACGCGTCATCCGGCGTCGATCCGGCCATCATGGGCATGGGGCCGGTGCCGGCATCGCGTCGCTGCCTCGACAAGGCGGGCTGGACCGCCGCGCAGCTCGACCTGATGGAGATCAACGAGGCATTCGCCGCACAAGCGTGCGCGGTCAACAAGGAAATGGGCTGGGATACGTCGAAGATCAACGTCAACGGCGGCGCCATTGCGCTCGGCCACCCGATCGGCGCGTCCGGTGCGCGCGTGCTCGTGACGCTGTTGCACGAGATGGCGCGCCGCGACGCGCACAAGGGGCTCGCATCGCTTTGCATCGGTGGCGGCATGGGCGTTGCGCTGGCTGTCGAGCGCTGAAGAACTCGCCGAAGAGCATCCGCATCGCTTTCAAATCATCAAGCACGACTCGAGAAGGAGAACGGACATGGCAACAGCGCGCATTGCACTCGTGACCGGCGGCATGGGCGGTCTCGGCGAAGCCATCTGCCTCAAGCTTGCGGCGCTCGGGTACACGGTCGTCACGACGCATTCGCCCGGCAACACGAAGGCATCCGAATGGCTCGAGTCCATGAAGCGGCAGGGATACGCTTTTCGCGCGTATCCGTGCGACGTCGCGAGCTTCGACTCCGCTGCCGCCTGCGTGAAGCAGGTCGCGGGCGAACTGGGACCGATCGACGTGCTGGTGAACAACGCGGGCATCACGCGCGACATGACGTTCCGCAAGATGGACAAGGCGAACTGGGATGCCGTCGTCCAGACGAACCTCGATTCGTGCTTCAACATGACGAAGCAGGTGTGCGACGGCATGGTCGACCGCGGCTGGGGCCGCATCATCAACATCTCGTCGGTCAACGGCCAGAAAGGCGCGTTCGGGCAGACGAACTATTCGGCCGCGAAAGCCGGCATGCACGGGTTCACGAAGGCGCTCGCGCTTGAAGTCGCGCGCAAGGGCGTCACGGTGAACACGATCTCCCCCGGCTACATCGGCACGAAGATGGTGATGGCGATTCCGAAGGACGTGCTCGACAGCAAGATCATCCCGCAGATACCGATGGGCCGTCTCGGCAAGCCGGAGGAAGTGGCGGGGCTGGTTGCTTATCTGGCGAGCGACGAGGCGGCGTTCCTCACCGGCGCCAACATCGCGATCAACGGCGGCCAGCACATGTTCTGACGCGCGGTCGGCTTACATACGGGGCCGTCGCGAGCCCGCTGACGCCCGCCGCGATGGCGTCGAGATAGTCTTCCTCGCGAGCCGGCCGTCAGGCCGACGTGCGGCCCGGCTGGCGCGCGGTGCGATCCCTCGCCGCGCCGCCGCTCATTCGCCTGCACTCGTCGGCGCAGCGCCGGCACGCGGCCGCGCATTCACGGCAATGCGCCATGTCATGCCGGTCGCATTCGTCCGCGCAGGCGTCGCAAACGTCGGCGCAAAGCGAGCAGGTGTCAGGCGCGTACTCGCTGCCGCGCGCCATGTACGCGCTTGCCAATGCGCAGGCTTGCGCGCAGTCGAGGTCGAGCCGGATGCATTCGCGGAGCTCGGCGATGCCATCCTCCTGCAGGCACGCGGCCGCGCAATGATTGCAGGCGATTGCGCACGCGTCGCATGCGTCGATGCACGCCTGGTAATGTTCGTAGGCCATCGTCGGTTCTCCGTTCGCCAGAGCACCCGATGCAAAGTGCAACTTGCGTGCCGATGTTTTTTCGCTGCGAAAACAGGCCGGTAACGAAAGCGCGGGCATCGCGCCGGCAAGAGTTTCCAAAACTGCCGTTCCAGGATTGCCGGCGCCGGCAATCCGCGGCGCATACCCGAGCAGGTTTCGCCGCCGGCTGGGTGTTCAGCTCGAGAGCGGCAATTCGACGCAAGGCGCGCTGGACGTCTTGCAATAGCAATACGTGAACTGCTGGATGATGCCGGCCGGCGTGCGATGGAGCTCGGTCTCGTGCCTCACCAGATGGAACGCGGGGCCGAACTCGTCGTGCAGCGTGTCGGGGCCATAGCGCTTTACGTCCAGCCCGCTGCACCTCGTCGGTCCCTCCGGTCCGAAGGTGGCGACGATGACGTGGCCGCCCGGCCTGACAGCGTGCGCGACCTGGCGAACATAAGCCGCGCGCGACTCCGGGTCGATCAGGAAGTGGAATACGGCGCGGTCGTGCCACACGCTATACCGATGGCGCGAGAACGGGAACGTCGTGACGTCGCCCTGGAGCCACTCGACCGCGCAGGCACGTCCGCCAAGGCGCTTCTTCGTCACGTCCAATGCAGTGGCGGACAGTTCTAGCACGGACACGTCGCGGTAACCATGGTCGAGCAAGTCATCCACCAGCGTCGCTTCGCCCCCGCCTACGTCGATGATCACAGCGTCGCGGTCCGGAGCCGCATTCTCGATCAGCCGGAGAGACACCTCGAGGTGCGACGCGTACCAGCTCACCTCGTCCGGTCGCTTGGTGCGATAGACCCGTTCCCAATGCCGTTGCACATCCACGCGCCGATGTTATCACCGCATGGCGCGGCGAAGCCGATCTCGCCGTCGCGAACCGACCCTCCCCCGGTGGGCTCTATCGCGGCCGGTCCAGCGTCACCTTGACCCCCGACGGCGTCGCGCCGCGATTGGTCCACATCCAGCAATAGTCCTGCGCCTGCGGCACGACAAGCACGCCCGACTCGCGCCGGCTGCCGTCCGCCTTCGCCGGGTATTCGACGCGATTACCGGCGTGGTAGTGGATGTTGAAGTCGAGCGGCGCATCGGCGGCGAACGACCACTGCACTTCGGAGCCGGCGCTAAGCTTCGTACAAAGCTCGGCGAACTTGCCGGGCGCGATCGTGTGCGTCTTTTCGTAGCGCGCGTCGCCCTTCCATTCGATCAGCCCCTGCGCGCTTGCAGCGAGCGGCAGCACCGCGAGCATGATCGCGGGAAGAAGCGGCCGGCTCATTTCGCGGCCGGCGCCACGTCGATCCGGCCGCGCATGCCCGCCTCGTAGTGTCCGGCAACGAGGCATGCGAAATCGAACTTCCCCGGACGGTTGAACGTCCACACGATCTCCCCCGCTTCGCCCGGCGCGACGTGCGTCATGTACGGCTCTTCGTGCGTCATCGCCTGGGACTTGGCCATCGCCGCCGCGTGCGAGTCGAGGTCTTTTTTCGTGCCGATCACGAGCTCGTGCATCAGCTTGCCGTCGTTGCGTACGATGAGCCGCACGGTTTCGCCCTGCGCGATGCGGATCGCGCTCGGCGAAAAGCGCATGTCGTCCCGCGTCGTGATCTCGATCGTGCGCGCCACCGCTTTGGGGTTTCCGGCGACGCCCCACGGCTTCTGCGCCTCGTCGGCGGTCGCGGCGCCGTGCCCGGCGTGCGCGGTATTGCCATGCGCCGTCGTATCGCCGTGCGCCTGCGCAAGACTTCCCGTGAGAAACGCCGCCGCGGCGGCCATCGCGATCCGCTTCATTCGCAGTCTCCAATATCCTGCCCGCATTATAGGTTCGCGCGCGGGCGAAGCCAGATCGCCGGGACGCGTAAAGTGCGGCGCATGGCAGCCGCCGACCCTTCTGTCGAGAGGAAGCAGGACACGACATCCTGACGGTCAACGCCGGTTCGTCATGTGATGGCGGCGCTGGGCGGGCTCGACGGCATTGTGTTCACCGGCGGCATCGGCGAGAACGCGCCGGTATCCGCGAACGGATCTGCGACGGGCTGGAGTTCCTCGGCATCGCGCTCGATCCGGTGCAGAACTTCGCCGGCGCGGACGTGATCTCTGCAAGGGGAAGCCGTGTCGCGGTGCGCGTAATCCGCACTGACGAGGAAGCGATGATCGCGCGTGGCGTCTTCTCGGTGATGAACAACGAGCAGCCGGTCGAGGGCAACGGCGACCGGTCGAGGAGCGAACGATGAGCAAGCCGCCGGCACCCGAGTTACTGCAACGAATGCACGCGTACTGGCGCGCCGCCAACTACCTGACGGTCGGGCAGATCTACCTGCACGCGAATCCGCTGCTGCGGCAGCCGCTCGAGCTCGCGCACGTGAAGCCACGGCTGCTCGGACATTGGGGCACGACGCCTGGACTGAATTTCATCTATGTGCATCTGAACCGGATCATCCGCGAGCGCGGCGTGCCGATGATCTACGTCACCGGACCGGGCCACGGCGGCCCCGGCATTGTCGCCAACACGTATCTCGAAGGAACGTACACCGAGCTCTATCCCGACGTTACGCAGGACGAAGCGGGGCTCGCGAAGCTGTTTCGGCAGTTTTCATTCCCAGGCGGCATTCCGAGCCACACGGCCGCGGAAGTTCCGGGCTCGATCAACGAAGGCGGCGAGCTCGGCTACTGCCTCGCGCACGCGTTCGGCGCCGCGTTTGACAATCCCGAGCTCATCGTCGCGTGCGTCGTTGGCGACGGCGAAGCCGAAACCGGCGCGTTGGCGGCGAGCTGGCACTCGAACAAGTTTCTCGATGCCGCCGGCGACGGTGCCGTGTTGCCGATCCTGCACCTGAACGGCTACAAGATCGCGAACCCGACGGTGCTCGCGCGAATTCCGCACGACGAGCTCGCTCTGCTTCTGCGCGGCTACGGCTGGGAACCGCACTTCGTCGAAGGCGACGATCCGTCTGCCATGCACCCACTGATGGCGACGACTCTCGACGCCGTCTTCGACGAGATCCGGCGCATCCAGGCACGCGCGCGCAGCGACATGCATTCACGGAGGCCGGCATGGCCGATGATCGTGTTGCGATCGCCGAAGGGATGGACCGGGCCGAAGGAGGTCGATGGTCTGCAGATCGAAGGCACATGGCGCTCGCATCAGGTTCCCTTCGGCAACCTCTCGAATCCGGATCATCTGCGACTGCTCGAGCAATGGATGAGAAGTTACCGGCCCGAAGAGTTGTTCGACGCGAACGGGCGGCTGATGCCCGAGCTCGCGGCGCTCGCGCCGGAGGGCAATCGGCGAATGGGCGCGAGTCCGCACGCGAACGGCGGCCTGCTGCTGCAGGATCTGCGGCTGCCGGACATTCGCGATTACGCGGTCGCGGTGCCGCAGCCGGGGGCGGTGGATGCCGAGGCAACGCGCGTGATGGGCACGCTGCTGCGCGACGTGATGCGGCGAAACCTCGATGCGCGGAACTTTCGCGTCGTTGGCCCGGACGAGACCGCGTCGAATCGGCTGGACGCGCTGTTCGAGGTCACCAACCGCACGTGGGAAGCGGAGCGCGTCGACGGCGACGATCACCTGGCGACCGACGGCCGCGTGATGGAAGTGCTGAGCGAGCATCTTTGCCAGGGCTGGCTCGAAGGCTATCTGCTCACCGGGCGGCACGGCTTCTTCTCGTGCTACGAGGCGTTCGTGCACATCGTCGACTCGATGTTCAACCAGCACGCCAAATGGCTCAAGGTCACGCGGGAAATTCCGTGGCGGCGACCGATCGCGTCGCTCAACTACCTGCTGACGTCGCATGTCTGGCGCCAGGACCACAATGGCTTCTCACACCAGGATCCCGGATTCATCGACCACGTCGTCAACAAGAAGGCGAGCATCATCCGCGTGTACCTGCCGCCCGATGCGAACACGCTGCTCTGCGTCACCGACACCTGCCTGCACTCGCGCAACCTGGTCAACGTGATCGTCGCCGGAAAGAACGACCAGCCGCAATGGCTCGGCATCGACGATGCAATCGCTCATTGCGAGGCCGGCATCGGCACATGGGAATGGGCCGGCAACACGCAAGGCGGCGAGCCCGATCTCGTTATGGCGTGCGCCGGTGACGTGCCGACAATCGAGACGCTCGCCGCTGTCGATCTGCTGCGCCTGCTTGCGCCGGAGCTTCGCGTGCGCGTTGTCAACGTCGTCGACCTGATGACGCTGCAGCCGGACACCGAGCACCCGCACGGGTTGCCCGATCGCGATTTCGACGCGCTGTTCACGAAGAACAAGCCGGTGATCTTCGCGTACCACGGCTATCCGTGGCTGATCCATCGGCTGACCTACCGGCGCACGAACCACGACAACCTGCACGTGCGCGGCTACAAGGAGGAAGGGACGACGACGACGCCGTTCGACATGGTCGTTCTGAACGACCTCGATCGCTTCCATCTGGTGATGGATGCCGCGGCCCGCGTGCCAAAGCTCGCCGGCAAGGCGGCGAACCTGACGCGGCGCATGCAGGACAAGCGCGCGGAGCACAAGCGCTACATCGAGCAGCACGGCGAGGACATGCCCGAGGTCCGCAATTGGAAATGGCCGTCCGACGGGCAGGCGTGACGCATCCGCAGCATCACGGCCCGCATGCGACCCACGGT
>DATEIQ010000245.1:0-5095 GCA_035278845.1 Casimicrobiaceae bacterium
TCCGCAACAGCGGCTGGGTGAGCCGATCGCCGCCGTAGAGGATCTTCGACAGGAAATAGCCCTTGACGCAGTTGATGCCGCGGTTCACTTCCGAGCGGCCGTCCGCTTCGGTGGCGACGACGCGGCCGTCTTTCACGCCGACGCTCACGCCGCAACCGGTGCCGCAGAACCGGCATGGGGCCTTGGACCATTTGAGTTTCGCGGCGTCGGCTTCCGCGACGAACGTCTGCCCGCTCGCGGCGAGCGGCAGGACTGTCGACGTGGCTGCGGTGGCCGCGGCGCTGCGCTTCAGGAAATCGCGGCGCGATACCGTCATCGTGAACTCTCTGTCAGGGTCATGGAGCAGTCGCGAAAAGCGCGCTTCAGCCGCCCGGGGGGCCGGCAACGAGCTGATACATCCATACGAGGAACCCGTACCCGCCGACGATCATCACGGCGAGCACCGGCGCCATCACGACCGTGAAGAACAGGAAACTGCGGAGCTCTTCGGTGCGCGTGGAAGGTGGCGCGTTGTCGTCCGGGGAACGCATTGTTGTCGACTTTTGCTAATCGGGCCGCGCGACGAAGACGGCCATAGCTTAGCAAAGCTTTGCGGCCGCAGCGCAATTGGCCACGGCCGGCCATGCGTATTTTCAGGGCTGCGAGATGCCCGAGAGCGCTTCGGCGGCGGGCTCGATGTCCGCGCTTTCAACGGCAAAGTCGCCGAGCGACACGATGCCGACGAGCCGCTTGTCGCGATTGACGATGGGCAGCCGACGCACCTGGCGTTCGCTCATCATCGCAGCCGCCTGCTCGACCGAGTCGTCTTCGTACGCCCAGCAGATGCCCTCGGACATCACTTCGCGCACCGTCGTGGCCGGCCCCTTGTCGTCGGCAATCGCGCGGATGGCGATGTCGCGATCGGAGATCGCGCCGATCATGCGGTCGTTCTCGGCGACGGGAAGCATGCCGAAGTCACCGTCGCGCATTTGCTGCGCCGCTTCCCGGATCGTCGTTTCCGGGGTCACCAGCTTCACGTCGCGGCTCATCACGTCCTTGAGTTGCATGGCCATCTCCTTTTCGGCGGTTGTCGCTGCACCCGGTTCGACCGGGCGAGGGAGGAGGCGTTCGCCGGCCGTTTAGGCTAGACTTTGCGCGCTGTCAATCCAATACAGAAGGAGGAGACCCATGGACCGTCGCAAATTCCTGGTGCGCGGCACGCTCGCGGCGGGCGGCGCGGCCGCCGTGACGCAGGCGATCGCGCAGGCGCCCGCATTGCCGCAGATTCGCTGGCGCTGCGCATCGAGCTTCCCCAAGAGTCTCGACACGATCTACGGAGGCGGTGAAGTCGTCGCCAAGCGCGTCGAGCAGCTCACCGGCGGTAAGTTCCAGATCCGCGTGTTCGCCGCGGGCGAGATCGTCCCGGCGTTCGGCGTCGTCGACGCGATCCAGCAGGGCACCATCGAATGCGCGCACACGGCGAGCTACTACTTCGTCGGCAAGAACAAGGCGTTCGCGTTCGACACGACGCTGCCGTTCGGCCTCAACCAGCGCCAGCAGAACGCCTGGATCTACTACGGTGGCGGCCTCGAGGCGATGCGCGAATTCTTCAAGGACTTCGGCATCATCTCGTTCCCCGCCGGGAACACCGGCGTGCAGATGGGCGGCTGGTGGCGCAAGGAGGTCAAGACCCTTGACGACCTGAAGGGCGTGAAGATGCGCATCGCCGGCCTGGGCGGCGAGGTGATGGCGCGTCTCGGTGCCGTGCCGCAGCAGATCGCCGGCGGCGACATTTATCCGGCGCTCGAGCGCGGCGCCATCGATTCCGCGGAATGGGTCGGTCCGTACGACGACGAGAAGCTCGGCTTCTACAAGGTTGCTCCCCATTACTACTTCCCCGGCTGGTGGGAAAGCAACTCGATGTACTCGTTCTACGTGAACCTGAAGGAGTGGGAGAAGCTGCCCAAGGAGTACCAGGCGGCGATCGAGGCCGCTTCGTACGAGGCGAACATCGACATGATGGCCAAGTACGACTTCAAGAACCTCGCCGCGCTGCAGAGGCTCGTCAAGAATGGCGTGAAGCTGCACGCGTTCTCGGACGAGATCCTGCGCGGGGCGCAAAAGGCGGCGTACGAGCTCTACGAGGAGGAGGCCGGCAAAAACCCGGCGTGGAAGAAGATCTACGAGCCGTGGAAGCAGTTCCGCAGCGAGGAGTTCCTGTGGCACCGCGCGGCGGAGTTCACGTACGAGCAGTTCGCGTACAGCCACCCGCTCGGCAAGTAACTCGTCACTGGCCTTTCAGCAGCCGCTCGAGCTCCGCGCCAGGGTCTTCCACCTTCCCCGGCGCCTTGCCTGCATCGATGCCGGGTGAAGGTGCCGGCCCCTTGAAACCGCCCTCGATCTGGCGTCGCAACTCCTCGGCGCCCGATCCTTTCAGCGTGCCCGGCGCCGCGTGGATGTTGCCCGTCACGATTTGCGGAAATGCGATTATGACGGCGACCATGATGACCTGGATGCACACGAACGGTATCGCGCCCCAGTAGATCTGGCTGGTGCGCACGCTCGGCGGCGCGACGCTGCGCAGATAGAACAGCGCGAACCCGAACGGCGGATGCAGGAACGACGTCTGCATATTGACCGCGAGCAGCACGCCGAACCAGACGAGATCGATTCCCAGCTTCTGCGCGACCGGCGCGAGCAGCGGCACCATGATGAACGCGATCTCGAAGTAATCGAGGAAGAACGCGAGCAGGAAAATCATGACGTTGACGACGATCAGGAAGCCGAGCACGCCGCCTGGCACGCTCGTCAGCAGATTCTCGACCCACAGGTCGCCGTCCATCCCGCGGAAGACCAGGCTGAACACCGTAGAACCGACGAGGATGAACATGACGAAGCTCGTCATCGTCGCGGTCGACTCGATCGCCTGGCGCAAAAGCGTGTACGACAGCTTCCGCTTCATCAGCGCCATGATGATTGCGCCGCTCGCTCCCATCGCCCCGCCTTCGGTGGGCGTCGCCACGCCGAGGAAGATCGTCCCCAGCACCAGGAAGATCAGCACGAGCGGCGGAATCATCGACGTGAACACCTTGACGACCAGCTTCGCGCCGTACAGCGTGCGAGCCTCGGGGGGACACCCGGGCGCTGCACTCGGCTTGACGATCGACACGATGGCCACCCACACGCCGTAAAGCACCGCAAGCGAGAGGCCCGGGATCAACGCGCCTTCGTAGAAATCACCGACCGACGCGCCCATCTGGTCGGCGAGCACGATCAGCACGAGACTCGGCGGGATGATCTGCGCAAGCGTTCCCGACGCCGCGATGACGCCGCTCGACAGCCAGTTCGCGTAGCCGTAGCGCATCATCACCGGCAGCGAGATCAGGCCCATCGCGAGGACCGACGCGGCGACGACACCGGTCGTCGCGGCCAGCAGCGCACCGACGAACACGACCGCGTACGCGACGCCGCCGCGCACCGACCCGAAGAGCTGACCCACGGTGTCGAGCAGCTCCTCGGCCATGCCGCTTCGTTCGAGAATCAATCCCATGAACGTGAAGAACGGGATCGCGAGCAGCGTCGAGTTGGACATGATGCCGAGCACGCGCTCGGGCAGCGCCTGCAGAAGCGCCGGCTCGATGTTGCCGTGGGCGATGCCGATCAGTCCGAACAGCAGGCCGTTGGCGGCGAGCGAGAACGCGACCGGATAGCCGAGCAGCAGGAAAACGACGAGCCCCGCGAACATCAGCGGCGCCATCAGCTCGAACGGCATCAGGCGCCTCTCGTCACGGCAGGTGAACGATCGCGACGGATGAAGCCGCGGCGCGCGGCGTCAGGTCGCATGCGCCTTCTTCTCGAACTCGCTGGCGGGAACCAGCCCTTTCAGGAACGCGAACCGCTTGATGACTTCAGAGATGGCCTGCAGCCCGAGCAGCCCGAATGCAACCGGAATCAACAGGCGGACCGGCCAGCGGATCAGCCCGCCGGGGTCCGACGAGTATTCCTGGATCTCGTACGAATTGACGAGCGACGGCCAGCTGTACCAGCCGATGATGACGACCGTGGGCAGCAGGAAGAACAAGCCGCCGATGATGTCGATCCACGCCTGCACCTTCGGCGGCAGCTTGTTGTTGATGACGTCGATCCGTACGTGATCGTTGCGCCGCAGCGCGTACGCAGCGACCAGCAGGAATACGGCGGAATTGAAATACCACTGCAGCTCGAGCCATGCGTTCGAGCCGATGTTGAGCGCGTAGCGCGCGACGGCGTTGCCCGTACAGACGATGACGGCGGCGAGACCGAGCCACGCGACCGCCTTGCCGATTCGCGTGTTCAGTTCGTCGACGAAGCGGGCGAAGCGGAGAAGGGCGTGCATGGAGGGCGGGGCGGTCGGGGCCGCGCTAGTTTGTCCAATCGTCCGCGAAAACGCAAACCGTAACGCGGTCAATCGCGCTCCATGCCGCGCACGGTACACTCGGCGCAGGACCTGGCTTTCGCTGAATTCGGGAACGATGACACTGGACAGCGCCCCTTGGGGCTTGCGGGGCATGGCGGTGGCGCCGCATTCACTCGCCGCCGAGTCGGCGATCGGTGTGTTGCGCGAGGGCGGCAACGCGATCGAGGCGATGATGGCGGCCGCCGCGGCGATCGCCGTCGTGTATCCGCACATGAACTCGATCGGCGGCGACGCGTTCTGGCTGATCCACGTGCCTGGCGAGTCGCCACGTGCGATCGACGCCTGCGGCGCGGCCGGCTCACGCGCGAGCGTCGACCTCTACCGCGCGCAAGGGCACGCCACGATCCCGTTTCGCGGCGGCGTCGCGGCTAACACGGTCGCGGGCACCTTGTCGGGATGGTCGCTGGCACTCGACTACAGCAGGGAAGGGCTGGGCGGCAAGGTGCCGCTTTCGCGCCTGCTCGCCGACGCGATTCATTACGCGCGCCACGGAATCCCGGTCACGCGGAGCCAGCATGCGACGACCACGGCCAAGCTCGATGGTTTGAGGAACCAGCCGGGCTTCGCCGAAACGTTCACGGTGAACGGCGAAGTGCCGCGGGTCGGCTCGTTGTTCGTCCAGCCGCGGATGGCCGCGACGCTGCAGCAGCTCGCGGCGGC
>DATEIQ010000246.1:0-8401 GCA_035278845.1 Casimicrobiaceae bacterium
GAGTTCATGAACATCATCAAGAACTCGTCGGTGGCGCTGACGATCGGGCTCGTCGAGCTCACCGCCGCGGCGCGGTCGATGCAGGAGTTCAGTTTCCAGGTATTCGAGGCGTTCACCGCGGCGACGACGATCTACATCCTCGTCAACGTCATCGTGGTGTTCGGCATGCGCTACGTCGAGCGCAGGGTCAGCGTTCCCGGCTTCATCGGCCCTGCGGTCAAGGTGGAGGCCGGGCACTGATGCGCTTCGTTCGGCTCCTCGCGTAGGTCCCGCCGTGCTCGGCCAATTCGACTTCAACGTCATCGAGCGCTCGATCGGGTACCTGTTCCGGGAGGGCATGACGTTCACGCTGACGCTGACCGCGCTGGCGGTCACCGGCGGCATCGTCTTCGGCACGCTGCTCGCGATGATGCGGCTGTCGTCGTTCAAGCCGCTGTCCGTCGTCGCCGGCGCGTACGTCAATCTCATGCGGTCGGTGCCGCTGGTGCTCGTGATCTTCTGGTTCTACTTTCTCGTGCCGTACATCGGCGCGTGGATCGTCCGTTCGCCGCAGCCTATCCAAGTCGGCGCGTTCTATTCGTCGGTGATCACGTTCACGCTGTTCGAGGCGGCGTACTACTGCGAGATCATGCGCGCGGGAATCCAGTCGGTGTCGCGCGGCCAGGTGTGGGCGGGCTATGCGCTCGGCCTCAACTACTGGCAGACGATGGGCAAGATCGTGCTGCCGCAGGCGTTTCGCAACATGCTGCCGATCCTGCTCACGCAGTCGATCATCCTGTTCCAGGACACGTCGCTCGTCTACGTGCTGTCGATCACCGACTTCCTGGGCGCAGCGGCGAAGGTCGCGCAGCGCGACGGGCGCCTGGTCGAGATGTACCTGTTCGCCGCGCTCGTGTATTTCATCATCTGTGTCGTCGGCTCGCTGCTCGTGAAGCGGCTGCAGCGCAAGATCGCCATCGTTCGCTGAAGCCTGCTTGCCGCGACCGCCCGTTTCGCACACGCATCACAGGAACCGCGCCATGCCGATGATCGAGATCCGCGACGTCTCCAAGTGGTATGGCACCTTCCAGGTACTCGCCGATTGCACGACCAACGTGGAGAAGGGCGAGGTGATCGTCGTCTGCGGCCCGTCGGGCTCCGGCAAGTCGACGCTGATCAAGACGGTGAACGCGCTCGAGCCGATTCAGAAGGGCGACATCTTCGTCGACGGCAAGAAGGTCAACGATCCGAAGACGAACCTGCCGAAGCTCCGCGCGCGCGTCGGCATGGTGTTCCAGCATTTCGAGTTGTTCCCGCACCTGACCGTGCGCCAGAACCTGTCGCTCGCCCAGGTCAAGGTGCTCGGGCGCAAAGCCGACGAGGCCGATTCGCGCGGCCTCAAGTACCTGGAGCGCGTCGGATTGTCCGCGCACAAGGACAAGTTCCCCGGCCAGCTGTCCGGCGGCCAGCAGCAGCGCGTCGCCATCGCGCGGGCGCTGTCGATGGACCCGATCTGCATGCTGTTCGACGAACCGACGTCCGCGCTCGATCCCGAGATGATCAACGAGGTTCTCGACGTCATGCAGCAGCTCGCGAAGGAAGGCATGACGATGATGGTCGTGACGCACGAGATGGGCTTCGCGAACCGCGTCGCGAACCGCGTGATCTTCATGGACGCCGGGCATATCGTCGAGGATGCACCGAAAGCCGATTTCTTCGGCAAGCCGCGCTCCGAGCGCGCGCAGCAATTCCTCGCGAAGATCCTGCACCACTGACGGCCCGCTCGCCCGCCGCGTTTCCGCACGCGGGCAGCTGACGTCTAGATCCGATGCGGTTCAGCGCGCCGCCTGCGGCGCGGTGCGGCGCAAAGCGCCGTCAGATCCAGGCGTGGATCGTCACCCGCTGGCAGATCGCCGTCCACGCGTCGTCGCCGAGCGTTGCAGGCGACAGCTCGCTTTCCCGCCAGGGTCGCGCGACGAAGCGGCGCGTGAACGGGAGCGCCGCGATGTGCGGGTGCTCGGTCCAGACATTCTCGTCGCCGACGGCCACGAGCAGCGCATCCCGCGCCGCCGCCGCCGCGGCGAGATCGAGCATGCGGCGCCGGCTCGGCAGTCGCACGAGTCCCGTAACGTTCGCCGTGCTGCACCAGGGCGTGAGGAACACGCACGCGATCGAGTTCGCGACGTGGTGCGGGCCGAAGCGATTGACGAGCGCGGCCAGCCGGCTTCGCCAGCGGTCGCGCAGCGCGGTCGGCGCATTCGGATGCAGCGTCGACAGTGGCCAGCCTGCCGACGCGAACCGGTAGTCGTCAGGCGTCCACGCGGGCTCGAGTGCCGGGAACGGAAGCAGCAGCACGACCGGTGCCGTGGTCACGGCGCCAATGCAGGGAACCGGACTCGCCGAAACGTCCAACCGGTGTGCGTCCTGCGCGGCCGCGTTGTGACGGATCGCGCTCTCGGCGTCCTCCTTCGCGATGGCGTCGGCGAGCAGCCACCAATCATGGTCTCCTTGCAGCAAGGGGGATGTCGTCCCGGTGGGCGGCCGCGGCGGACCGCGGTTACCAGGGAAAGTGATCTAAGAAAGTAACCAAAGTATACCATACGATGAAAAGTGACCCGCGTATACTGAATATCGGGAAAAGAGCCCGGAGGGGCGATGGGCGCGGTTGTCGTCGGCAGGCGCGCGGCGCGCAGCGAGTCGCGGAACGTGCTGCGCGGCCAGCAGACGCGGCGACGCATCCTGGACTCGGCGCGTACGCGCATCCTCGCGACGAGCTTCGAGGACCTCCGTCTCGACGACCTCGCGGCCGACGTCGGCATCACGAAGGCCGCTGTCGTCAAATCGGTCGGCGGCAAGGGCGCGATCCTGCTCGAGCTCGGCGACGAGGATCGCGCGACACGCCTCCACGCCATCCGCCAGGCGATGCGGCGCCGCACGGCGCTGCGGCGCAGGCTCGCTGACCTCACGCGGGTGCTCTTCGAGCTCGACCTGGCGCGCCTTCCCGTCGTGATGGCCTACGTCGGCTACATGTGGTTCTGGACCGGGGTCGACCACGACCGCGTGCACGGCATGGTGGAGGAGACGCGCGAGCTGCTGTGCGAGCTCATCGTCCGGGCCTCGCCTGCGCCACCGTTGCCCGAACCGCTGCGCATCCTGTCGCTGCGTCTCCTCGGGGCCTACGTGATCGGGCTGCGCGACCTGCGATACGGCCACGCGACGCTCGACGAGGCAGTCACGTTCGTCGTCGACTACTGCCTCGACGTTGCGTAACGGCCGGCAGCTATAATGTCATGTGACCGAGGTCGTCGCTCTCACCGGCTGCTCCGCGCTCTCGTCGTTCCGGATTGCGAAACTCCAAGCCGTGCTCGCGGCGGCGAAGCCCGATCACGCGATCGCGGACATTTCAGCCCGCTACCTGCATTTTGTCGAAATCGGGCGTCCGCTCGACGATGACGAGCGCGGTATCCTCGCCCGGCTTCTGACCTACGGGCCGCAGGACTCGAGCGGGCGCGCGATCGGGGCGCCGCTCGTCGTCGTGCCGCGTTTCGGCACGATCTCGCCGTGGTCGTCGAAGGCGACCGACATTGCCCGCAATTGCGGCCTCGACGCCGTCACGCGCATCGAGCGCGGCATCGCGTACGAAATCGTCACGCGCGATCGCGCGAATCTGTCGTCCGACGATCGCGCCGCGCTGCTGCCGCTCGTGTACGACCGGATGACGGAGACGGTGCTGGACGATGCCGCCGACGCGTGGCGGTTGTTCGCACACGTCGCGCCGCGGCCGCTCGCGACGATACCGCTGTGTGCGCAGGGACGCGCGGCGCTCGACGACGCGAACAGCGCCCTCGGCCTTGCGCTTTCGGAAGGAGAAATCGAGTACCTTGCCGCCGCTTTCCAGCGGCTTGGCCGCGAC
Organism: Casimicrobiaceae bacterium; assembly: GCA_035278845.1. GTDB lineage: Bacteria > Pseudomonadota > Gammaproteobacteria > Burkholderiales > Casimicrobiaceae > VBCG01. The sequence goes on from DATEIQ010000246.1 coordinate 3,893, forward strand.
CCGACCGACGTCGAATTGACGATGTTCGCGCAGGCCAATTCGGAGCATTGCCGGCACAAGATCTTCAATGCGAGCTGGCGCATCGATGGGCAGCCGCAGGCGGCGTCGCTGTTCGACATGATCCGCGCCACGCACGCCGCGCAGCCGCGCGGAACGCTCGTCGCCTATGCCGACAACGCGGCGGTCGCCGAAGGCCACGTCGTGGAGCGTTTCTACACGGACGCAACCGGCCGGTACGCGGCGCATCGCGAGCCCGCGCACGTGTTGATGAAGGTCGAGACGCACAATCACCCTACGGCGATCGCGCCGTTTCCAGGCGCTGCCACCGGTGCGGGCGGCGAAATCCGTGACGAAGCGGCGACAGGCCGCGGCGCCAAGCCTAAGGCGGGGCTCGTCGGCTATGCGACATCGCATCTGCGCATACCCGCGCTTCCGCAGCCGTGGGAATTCGACTACGGCAAGCCCGACCGCATCGTGTCGGCGCTTTCGATCATGCTGGACGGCCCGATCGGCGCGGCCGCGTTCAACAACGAGTTCGGCCGGCCGAACCTCTGCGGTTATTTCCGCACGCTCGAAATCGAGACGCGCGGCGAGGTGCGCGGCTACCACAAGCCGATCATGCTCGCGGGCGGTGTCGGCAACGTCGCCGGCACGCAAACGCACAAGCGGCCGCTTGCCGCCGAAACGCTGCTGATCCAGCTTGGCGGCCCCGGCATGCTGATCGGCATGGGCGGCGGCGCCGCGTCGTCGCTCGCGACCGGCACGAACGCCGCCGATCTCGATTTCGACTCGGTCCAGCGCGCGAATGCCGAGATGCAGCGGCGCGCGCAGGAAGTGATCGACCGCTGCTGGCAGCAGGGCGAGGCGAATCCGATCCTGTCGATCCACGACGTCGGCGCCGGCGGGCTGTCGAACGCCCTGCCTGAATTGATTCATGGCGGCGGCGTGGGCGGCGCGTTTGATTTGCGCGCGATTCCGTCGGAAGAGCCGGGGATGACGCCGCGCGAAATCTGGTGCAACGAGGCGCAGGAGCGTTACGTGCTCGCGATCGCACCCGGCGACATCGACCGCTTCGCCGCGATCTGCGCGCGTGAGCGCTGCCCGTTCGCGGTCGTGGGACGCGCCACGGCGGACGGCCGACTGGTCGTCGGCGATCGCCATTTCGGCAATGCCGCGGTCGACGTTCCGCTCGAGATCATTCTCGGTGCGCCGCCGCGGATGTCGCGCGACGCGACGCGCGTGAAACGCGGCCTGCCTGCGCTCGACCTTGCCGGCGTCACGGTCAGGGATGCCGCGTATCGCGTGCTGCAGTTTCCTGCCGTGGCGGACAAGACATTTCTCGTCACGATCGGCGATCGCACCGTCGGCGGACTATGCGCGCGCGATCCGATGGTCGGTCCCTGGCAGGTCCCTGTCGCCGATTGTGCTGTCACGCTCGCCGACTACAGCGGATTTGCGGGCGAGGCGATGGCGATTGGAGAACGGACGCCAATCGCCGCGATCGACGCGCCGGCGTCGGGGCGCATGGCGGTCGCGGAGTCGCTCACGAACCTCGCCGCCGTCCGCATTCGCGACCTGGCGGACGTGAAGCTCTCCGCCAACTGGATGGCGGCCGCCGGGCATCCCGGCGACGACGCATCGCTGTACGACACGGTGCGCGCCGCTTCCGATTTCTGCATCGCGCTCGGCGTTGCGATTCCGGTCGGCAAGGATTCATTGTCGATGCGAACGACGTGGCGCGAAGGCGAGATCGCGAAAGCGGTGACGGCGCCTGTGTCGCTCGTCGTGTCCGCGTTTGCGCCGGTCGCCGACGCGCGCGCGTGCGCGACGCCGCTGCTCGACAGCGATCGCGGTGAAACGGCACTGCTGCATCTCGCGGTGGCCGGCGCGCATGCCCGGCTCGGCGGATCGGCGCTCGCGCAGGTGTTCGGACAGTTGGGCGACGAGCCTCCCGACGTCGCCCGCGCGCAGGATCTCGCCGCATTTCTGCGCGTCGTGCAGCGTCTGCATGCCGATGCGCAGCTGCTTGCCTATCACGACATCGGCGATGGCGGCATGTTCGCCACGCTGGCGGAAATGGCATTCGCGTCGCGCTGCGGGCTCGACGTCGTACTCGACGTACGGCCGGCCGATGCGTTCGCTACGCTGTTCGCCGAGGAGGTGGGCGCGGTCGTGCAGGTCGCCGCGGCGCATGCCGATTCGGTGCTGGCTGCCGCGCGCGCGGCCGGCGTCGCGGCGGCGCGTATCGGCGTTCCCGTTCGCGGCGCGCGCATTCGCATTCGCGCCGGTGGCGAAACGTTGCTCGACGAGGCGCGTGTCGATCTGCATCGCGCATGGTCGGCGACGACGCATGCGATGCAGCGCTTGCGCGACAATCCCGTAGCGGCGGACCAGGAACATGCACGGCTCGCCGATGACGCCGATCGCGGCCTCGTCCCTGCGCTGACGTTCGATCCGCGCGAAGATCCGGCTGCGCCGTTCGTCGCGCGTGGTGCGCGGCCGCGCGTTGCCGTGTTGCGCGAGCAGGGCGTCAACGGGCAGGTCGAAATGGCGGCGGCCTTCACGCGCGCCGGCTTCGACGCGTTCGACGTCCACATGACGGACATTGCGGCCGGCCGCCATGCGCTCGCGGACTTCGCGGGCATCGTCGCCTGCGGCGGATTCTCTTATGGCGACGTGCTCGGCGCGGGCGAAGGCTGGGCCAAATCGATCCTGTTCAACGCGGCGCTGCGCGAGCGGTTCGCGGAATTCTTCGCGCGCGGTGACACGTTCGCGCTGGGCGTCTGCAACGGCTGCCAGATGATGAGCAACCTGCACGAGATCATCCCCGGCTCGGGACACTGGCCGCATTTCGTGCGCAACGCATCGGAGCAGTTCGAGGCGCGCCTCGTCATGCTGGAGGTCGCGCGCACGCCGTCGCTGTTCTTCGCCGGCATGGAGGGCAGCCGCATTCCGGTGGCCACCGCGCACGGCGAAGGCCGCGCGGAGTTCCGCGACGCGGCGCAACTCCAAGCCGCGCAGCCGCTCGTGGCGTTGCGCTTCGTCGCCGCTGACGGCCGCCCGACCGAGCGCTACCCGCAGAATCCGAACGGATCGCCGCACGGGATCGCCGGCTTGACGACTGGCGACGGCCGCTTCACGATCCTGATGCCGCATCCGGAGCGCGTGTGGCGCACCGTGCAGATGTCGTGGCATCCGGCGCACTGGGAAGAACGCTCGCCGTGGTATCGGATTTTTGCCAATGCCAGGCGCTTCGTCGGCTGAAGCGCGCATCCCGATTGCAGTGACGACATCCCTCACCGTCTACGCGATCAACGGCGTGACGCCGGTCGTCGATCCGACCGCATACGTGCATCCGTCTGCGGTGCTGGTCGGCGACGTCATCGTCGGCGCGGGCTGCTACATCGGGCCGTGCGCGTCGCTGCGCGGCGATTTCGGTCGCATCGACATTCGCGCCGGCGCGAATTTGCAGGACTGTTGCGTCGCGCACGGGTTCCCGGGCAGCGACACCGTTGTCGGGGAAGACGGGCATGTCGGCCATTGCGCGGTGCTGCACGGTTGCGTCGTCGAGCGCAATGCGCTCGTCGGCATGAACTGCGTGGTCAACGACGACGCGGTTATCGGCGAATCGGCGATCGTCGCCGCGATGGCGTTCGTCAAGGCGAAGATGATCGTGCCGTCGCGGACGCTCGTCGCGGGCGTGCCGGCGCGCGTGGTCCGCGATCTCACCGAAACCGAGCTCGCATGGAAAATCGAGGGCACGCGCGCTTATCAGGATCTCGCACGGCGCAGCCTTGCGACGATGCACGCGACGATTCCCCTCCCTGCGGCAGAGTTCGATCGCAAGCGGATTGATCTTCCCGAGTTGTTGCCGCTATCGGCGCTGAAGGCCATGCGCTCGTAGTCACCTCACGTGAAGGAGGTTTCATGACCAATCTTCTCGACCTGATCAAGCAAGGGCTTCCGAGCGATTTTTCCGACCTCGCGGGCAAGGTCGTCGGCGAATCGCCGGGCGCGACGCAAACGGCGCTGACTGCAGCGTTGCCCGCGCTCCTTGGCGCGATCGCGCAAAAGGGGTCGACGGCCGACGGTGCTCAGAGCCTGCTGTTGCTGCTCGAAAATCCCAACGTGAGCACGGGCGCGCTCGCGAACCTGTCGGGGTTGCTCGGCGGCGGACAGAACAGCACGTCACTCACGAGCGCCGGCAGCGGTCTGCTGGGATCGTTGCTGGGCGACAAGGTTGGTGCGCTCGCGGGAACGCTCGCATCGGTCGCAGGATTGCGCAACAGCCAGTCGGCGTCGAGCTTGCTCGCGCTGCTCGTGCCGATCGTGCTCGGGTTCATCAAGAAGTTCGTCGGTGAAAAAGGTCTCGGAGCAAGCAGGCTCGCGAGCCTGCTCGCAGGCCAGGGTCAATTCCTGCAGGGCACGCTCGACCGCCGGCTCACGAGCGCGCTCGGCTTCGCGAGCCCGTCGTCGCTGCTCGATTCGCTGAGCGGCAAGGCGTCGGCC
>DATEIQ010000247.1:0-11230 GCA_035278845.1 Casimicrobiaceae bacterium
CGGCGGCCTTGGCGAAGCGCTTGCGGAAGCCGCGGTCGTGCGTGTCGATGAACAGCTGCTCGCCGGTCTCCGCGTCCTGCATCGTCAGCAGGCCGAGGTCGGGCAGCTCGTTCTCGAGCGGATCGTAGAGGCGCACCGCCAGCACCTCGTGACGCTGCGAAAGCTGGGCGAGTGCATCGTCCCAGGATGCCGCGCTGATGAAGTCGGACACGACGAACACGATCGAGCGGCGCGAAATCGCGGGGAATGCCGCGCGCAGGAACGCGTTCAGGTCGGTGGGCTTGGCCTGCCCCTGATTCGGCTGCCGCAGCATCCGGTGCAGGATCGCGAGCACGTGCCGCCGCCCGGCGCCGGCCGGGATCACCGTGTCCATCGTTTCGCCGTAGAAGGCGGCGCCGACGCGGTTGCCGTGCCGCGTGAGAATGCGCGCGAGCACGGTGACGAAGTCCGTGGCGACCGTGCGTTTGCGCACGTCGCCGGAGCCGAAGTCGACCGACGGGCTCACGTCGACCAGGAACCACGCGGTGACGTCGCGATCCTCGTTGTACTCGCGGACGTAGGGCACCTGCAGCCGCGCGGTGACGTTCCAGTCGATGTGCCGGACGTCGTCGTGATACTGGTATTCGCGCAGATCGGCGAGGTCCAGACCGAAGCCGCGAAACAGCGTGCGGTAATCGCCGTGCAGCAGGCCGTCGAGCCGGCGCAGCACCGTCCACTCGAGCCGGCGCAGGACGTTCTCCGCGTTGCGCGGCGGCAGCGCGACGACGTTGCTCGCCGCGGCCCCCGGGGCGCTAGCCTTGGGACGCGAAGCGAACATGCGATTCCAGCGGCTTCTCCGGCGGCGGTATCCGCTGCATGATCTTGTGCACGAGCTGGTCGGGCGTCAGGCCGTCGGCCAGCGCCTCGTACGACAGCACGAGGCGGTGGCGCAGCACGTCCGGCGCCAGATCACTGACGTCGTCCGGCAGCACGTAATCGCGGCCGCGCAGGTAGGCGAGGGCGCGCGCGCCTTCGATCAGGTGGATGGACGCGCGCGGGCTTGCGCCGAACGTCACGTATTTCGCGAAATCGACGACGCCGTAGCGGTCGGGCTGGCGCGTCGCCGCCGCGAGCCGCACCGCATATTGGATGAGCGACGGATCGACGTAGCCGTTGCGGCATTGCCGCTGCAGCGCGGACAGCTGCTCGGTCGAGGCGACGGTGGCGACGTCGGCCGGCACACCGGTCACGCGCTCGACGATGACGAACTCCTCCTCCTCGTTCGGATAGCCGACCAGCACCTTCATCATGAAGCGGTCGACCTGCGCCTCCGGCAGCGGATACGTCCCCTCGGTCTCGATCGGGTTCTGCGTGGCCATCACCAGGAATGGCGTCGGCACGATGTGCGTCTGCCCCGCGATCGTCACCTGGTATTCCTGCATCACCTCGAGCAGCGCGCTCTGCACCTTCGCCGGGGCGCGATTGATCTCGTCGGCGAGCAGCAGGTTGGTGAACACCGGCCCGAGCGACGTCGTGAAGTCGCCCGTCTTCTGGTTGTAGATGCGCGTGCCGACCAGGTCCGCCGGCACGAGGTCGGGCGTGAACTGGATGCGACGGAACGAGCCGCGGATGACCTTCGCGAGCGTCTTCACCGTCAGCGTTTTCGCGAGGCCGGGCACGCCCTCGACCAGCAGGTGTCCCTGTGCGAGGATCGCCACCAGCACGCGTTCGAGGAAGTGGTCCTGGCCGACGACCACCTTCTTCACTTCGTAGAGGATGCGCTGCATCAGCGACGCAACGTCGCCGCCACCGTTTTCCCGGTTGTCCATACGTTCCCTGGGCTTGCCTGGTTAGAAAGGAGAAATGCCGACCGCCGCCGCGGCGTTCTCGATCGGCACCGCGAAGCCGATGCCGATGAACACGCGCTGATTGTTCGGGTTGAGGATGCCGGTCACGATGCCGACCACCTCGCCGTCCATCGTGACGAGCGGGCCGCCGGAGCTGCCGGGATTCGCGGCGGCGTCGAACTGGATCAGGTTGGTGAGCAGGCGCTTACCCTCCGGCGAGCGGTACTCCCGACGCAATCCGGAGACGACGCCCGACGTCACCGACGGGCCGATGCCGAACGGAAAACCGACAGCTACGACTTCGTCGCCGAGCTGCAGGTCGGAGGTCGAACGCAGCGTGGCAGCGGGAAGGTCGTCGGGAATCGTCTTGGCCTGCAACACCGCCAGATCGTTTTCCGGCTGCGTGGCGATCACGGTTGCTTCCGATTCCGAGCCGTCGGCGAACACCACGCCCACCTTCTTCGCCGCCGCGACGACGTGCAGGTTGGTCAGGATGATGCCCTTGTCGACGATGACCACGCCGGTGCCGACGCCGGCTTCCGTCTCTTCAGCCTCGCCTTCGGCCCGCTCGAACTCGCGTACGCGCACGACCGATCCGCGAATCGCCTCGTAGGCGCGCGCCGCCTGCGACGGCAGCGTTTTCGTCTCGACGGTGTGCATGACCGCGTTGTCGATGTCCTCCTGCGTCAACGCGCGCGGCGGCGGATGCAGTGCGTTGTTGCCGTAAACGATGGCCAGCGCTATGAGCGCGCCGCCTGCGAGCATCAACACACGTTCCTGCCGGGCGAGGAACGCCCGGAGCCGCGCGAGCCGTCCTTTGGGAGCAGGAGGCGGAGCTGCAGCAATCGCCGCGGGGTTCGTCAACGCCGCGGCAGGCGCTCCCTGGCTCGTCGGTGCCGGCTGGCGCCTGGCCGCAGCGCGGGACGAACTGCTGTAGAGAGGTGCGCGCCGCATGATTCGATCGCTCGGTGTTCGTTGAAGACAGCGACTCGTGCCTCAGGATTCCGTGGGCCGCGCGATTTCGTTTCGGCGGGCGCAGCCTTCGGTCAGGCGTGGCGCCGGCGATGCCGGCGCCGACCTTCGCGAAAGCCGAAGCACGTGAGCACCGTGGCGAGCGAGATCGCGATCGCCAGCGGCGAGACGAGGAATGTGGCGAGGCCGTTCCACTGGCCACCCGGATCGAGCGTCACCAGCGACAAATAGACTTCGAGCGACGCCAGGATCGCCGCCACGAGCGATGCGCGCTGCGCGTCACGGAACAGGCCTTCGGCGGCGATCCCGATCACGATCGGCAACAGCACCAGGACGGCGAACGGCTGCATGGCGGGTCGAGCATCCTGCGGAAACGAAATTCGATACTACTCCCGCGGCCGCGCGATGGCGAAGGGAAGCGCCCGCCGGTGAATCGCGGCTGCCACTGCCGGCGGCCGCTCCCCGTGCGGGCCGGGCTATGCCTCGAGCTTCTTGTCGAGCGTGATTTTCGCGTTGAACAGCTTGGACACGGGGCATCCGTTCTTCGCGTTTTCCGCCGCTTTCTCGAACGCCTGCGGATCGGCACCGGGAATCTTCGCCGTGAGGTCGAGGTGAACGGTGGGGATCGTGAAGCCGCCCTCTGTTTTCTCGATCGCGACGGTCGCCGTCGTCTTGATGCTCTGAGCGACGAGGCCGGCCTCGCCCAGTTGCGCCGACAGCGCCATCGAAAAGCACCCGGCGTGCGCGGCCGCAAGTAACTCCTCGGGGTTCGTGCCCTTGCCGTTCTCGAAGCGCGTGCTGAACGAATACTGGCTGTTGGAAAGGACTCCGCTGTCGGTCGAAAGCGTGCCCTTGCCGGTCTTGAGATCGCCATTCCACATGGCGGATGCGCTGCGTTTCATGATGTCCTCGCTTCGTCTTGGGTCGCGTCCGCGGAAATCGGCCGACGCCCGACCAGGTAATTCACACCGGCCGCGCCGACCGTCTCGGCGTGCCGCTGTCCCGCCGGCATGACGAAGATGTCGCCTTCGCGGAAGGCGTAGTCCTCACCGGCAATCGTGAGCGTGATGTCGCCGCTCAGCACCAGCGCGCGGACGTCGAACGGATGCGCGTGCTCGGCCACCATTGTTCCGGCGGGCAGCGCCCGATGTCCGATGTCGAAGCCGTCGCGGCGGAGCACGGTTTCGAATGTCTCGTGTTGCGACGTCATGGTGTCCTCCCGCGGCCCATGGTAGCACCGCGACTCCGGTGGGTTTGCCCGGAATATGATGTGCGCGCCCGGTGTTGACGCAAAGCCCCGGAGGGCTTCGCGCCGGGCACGCTGACCAACCCAGGAGAATTCGGAAATGACCCGACTCACGTACGGCGTCGCCGCATCGATCGCGATGATGGTGGCTGGCTGCACGGGCATGTCGCCCGCTTCATCGAACGCGCAAGGCTCGTCCGGCATGACCTTCTTCATCACCAGCACCGGCTCCGGCAAGGGCGGGGATTTCGGCGGGCTCGCCGGCGCGGACAAGCACTGCCAGACGCTCGCGGCGGCTGCCGGCGCGGGGAATCATACGTGGCACGCGTACCTCAGCACGCAGGGACCGGGTGCCGTCAACGCGCGCGATCGCATCGGCAACGGTCCGTGGCGCAATGCGAAGGGCGAAGTCGTCGCGACCAGCGTCGCCGACTTGCACAGCGCAAACAACAAGCTCGGCAAGCAGACGTCGCTGACCGAGAAGGGTGAAGTGGTCAACGGCCGCGGCGATTCGCCGAATCGCCACGACATCCTCACCGGCTCGCGCCCCGACGGCACCGCGTTCACCGGGCCCGAGGATCGCACGTGCGGCAACTACACGAAGAGCGGCGACGGCAACGTGATGCTCGGCCACCACGACAAGAACGGCACCAACCCCGACCCGGTCGCGAACGTCTCGTGGAATTCGTCCCATCCGTCGGCCGGCTGCAGCGTCGAGGCGCTCGCGAAGACCGGCAGCGCGGGCTACCTGTACTGCTTCGCGACGAACTGACGCCAACCCGACTTCGGGGTCAGAGACACAAGTCGACTTGTGTCTCTGACCCCGAAGTCACGACCGCCTACGACGGCCAATCGCGCGGCGCGCCCGTATCGCATTTCCTGCACTCGAGCAGCAGGCCCAGCGCGTTCCGGCGCCCTTCCTCGGTCGTGACCCACGGCCGGTTCGTCCACGGCGGCGCGTGCCGCACGTGTCGAAAGTGGCCGCAGGCGAGCTCTGCGACCCAGTGCGCTTCCTCGTCACGGTGATAGCCGACGATCGGCTGCTTCATGCTCGGGGGACTTCGGGGTCAGAGCTGTAAGTATTCGAGCCCACGCTTGCCGAATACTTGCAGCTCTGACCCCAAGGTCCGGACCTAGAAGTCGAGAAAGAACGGCGCGGCAGTCAGCGCCGCGCCGATCATGAGCGACCACGGCACGCTGTCGACGAAATACGGATACACGCATAGCGCCAGTCCGGCGAGCAGCGGCGCGAATCGCGCCTGCCGCTTGCCGTAGACGAAGTACGCGAGGCCGATGGCGCCGGTGAGAATCCCGATGGCGAGGCTCGCCGGGCTCATCGCGGGTCAAGTGCCGCGCGGGCGGCGGAACATCGCGTTCATCTCCGCGAACGGAATCGCGTCGTCGGCGAACGTGAACGTGCCGTGCTCGCGGATCTCCCGCGCGGCTCGCGCGAACCCGCCGTACGCCGCGCGCGCAAGCGCCGAGCCGACGCTCACGCGGCGCACGCCGACGCGCTCGAGCTCGGCCAGCGAAATCGGCGACCCCGCACGGCCCATGATCGCGTTCACCGGCTTCGGCCGCACCGCCCGCACGACCGCCGCGATGTCGTCGAGCGTGGTGAGTCCCGGCGCAAACAGCACGTCGGCGCCCGCTTCGGCAAACGCCTCGAGCCGGCGGATCGTGTCCGCGAGATCGGTGACGCCGTGGAGGAAATTTTCCGCACGTCCGACCAGCATGAACGGAAACGGCAGCGCCCGCGCCGCCGCCGCCGCAGCCCGCACGCGCTCCACCGCCAGCGCGAACGGATAGATCGGACGGTCGCTGCGTCCCGTCGCGTCCTCGATCGAGCCGCCGACGAGACCCGCGGCCGCTGCCAGCCGAATTGTTTCCGCGCAGTCGTCGGGCGTGTCCCCGAACCCGCGCTCGAGATCCGCGCTCACCGGCAGCGGCGTCGCCTCGACGATTGCACGCGCGTTCGCGAGCGTCTCGTCGCGGTCGACCGCGTCCTCGCCGTCGGGCCGGCCGAGCGCGAATGCGAGCCCCGCGCTCGTCGTGGCGAGCGCCTCGAACCCCAGCGCGGCCAGCACCTTCGCCGAGCCGGCGTCCCATGGGTTCGGAATCGCGAAAATGCGCGGGCGCTCGTGCAGCGCGCGAAACGCCTCCGCGCGCTCGGCCTGCGACGTCATCGCGAATCCCAGCCGCTCTTGGTCATTTCGTCATTCCGGCAGCGTCTGCCCGGAGCCGCCCATTTCGCTCGGCACATCCTTCATCTTGGGCAGGCCGTCGCGCATCGGCATCACGGTTTCCTGATAGTGCACGTGCACGGCGGGCTTGAACGACAGCGTCGGAATCGTCGCCGCGTACACGTCGGTCAGGTTCCACGCCGGGTGATGCGTGTACAGGTGCCCGCCGCAGAGCTTGCACCAGCTGCGCGCGCTCTTCGGTGTCTTGTTGTACGTGCCGACGTGCTCGGCGCCGCGCGTCACCTTCATGTTCTGCGGCTGCCACAGCGTGAACGCGTTGACCGGTCCGGCCGACCACAGCCGGCACGAGCCGCAGTGGCAGTACCCCATTGCCGCGGGCGCGCCCGTCATCGTGAACTTCACCGCGCCGCAAAAGCAGCTGCCTTCGTAGGTCGATTCGTCGCTCATGCTCGTCTCTCCTCGTGGGTGATCGTCGATTGCATGTGACGCTTCAGCGCCCGCCGCTCGAAGCACGCTGCGCGCGTCCGGCGCCAGCGTAGCGGAGCAATGTTACGCCGAGATGGCGCGCGAGGCCCCGCCCGCCCTCGGCCATCACCTGATCGTGATTCCAGGTGAAGACCGGCGCGAGCAGCGGAGCGAGCGCGTTCATCCAGCGCTTGCCCGTCGTCACGCGCCAGGTGTACCTCACACGTGCGTTGTGCTCCTCGGCCACGAGGTCCCAGCGGCCTGTTCCTGTCAGGTCGCCCCGCGCGATGCCCTCGATGCGAGACGGGCGCGCGAGCGCGGTCGTCTCCATGTCGAATGACAGCCGATAAGGGAGCCGGCTCGACCATGTGTAGCGATGCACGGCGCCGATGCCTTGGGCGTCGCCTTTGCGCACCAGCGCCACGGCCTCGACGTAGCGCCACCAGCGCGGCCACGTTTCAGGTGCCGCGAGCGCGGCGTAGATCGCCTCGATCGGCGCATCGAGCATCCATTCGGTGGTCAGCGCGTAGTCCATCACTCCGTGCTCGTCGCAGGGTCCATGAGGCGACCTTATGATCGCCGCGCGCGCTGTCCTCTTCGGATGGGCTGCATCGCCTGCGACGCGGCCACGCGTTCCTCCCACCAGGGCTCGAGTGCGTCCGCGATCGACGACGGCATGCGCGTCCCCGATTGCCGCACCGCCCAGCGAAATCGCCGAAACGGCGGATGCGCGAGCTCGTCGAGCGTGATCAGCGGTATGTCCTGCAGGAATTCAAGACGAAGCTTCAGGTAGTGCGTCGTGGCGCCCGTCGCGGCCTTGTCGGCGAGCCAGTGCACGTCCTCCCATGGCTCGGACAACGTGTAGCCGGCGCCGATCAGCCCTTTCGGCGGCACGCCGAGTCGCACGAAGAACGCGCGCGAGCCGGCCTCGATCGCCCGCGTGCGCCCGCAGGCCCACTCGATGTCCACGTGGCCGCGGCGGGCGATCGCGCGCCGCTCGTGCGCAAGCTCGGGCCAGCCCCAGAGGCGCGGGTTCCACGCGAACACGTACGTCGCCATCCGTCACACTCCGTTCATGCGTGTCGCGCGGTGCAATGGTAGATTCGGCCGCCATGCCGATGCCGCTGCACCGAATCGCGCTGCCGATCGCCGTCGCGCTGGCGGTGGCGTCATGCACCGGCACGCCGCAACGCGCATCATCCTCGGGCAGCGCCCCGACTGCCGCACCGCCGCCGACTCCGTCGAGCAAATACTATCTGGACGACGGGCCAGGTCTTTCGCCGCCCGCCAATCTCGACACGATCCCCGACGCCGTGCCGCGCGTCGAGCCGCTGCACCGCGCAGCGAACCGCCCCTATGCGGTGCTCGGACGCGCGTACGTGCCCGCGACCGCGCTCACGCCGTATCGCGAGCGCGGCATCGCGTCGTGGTACGGACGAAAATTTCACGGACAGAAAACATCGATCGGCGAAACGTACGACATGTACGCGATGACGGCCGCGCATCCGACATTGCCGCTCCCGTCGTATGCGCGGGTCACGAACGTGGCCACGGGCAAGAGCGTCGTCGTGCGCGTGAACGATCGCGGGCCGTTCCTGCACGGCAGGATCATCGACCTTTCGTACGCGGCCGCGCACCGGATCGGCATTGCGCAGAACGGCAGCGGTGAAGTGGAAGTGCAAGCGATTCTGCCCGGCACGCTCGCGCAATCGCCGCAAGCGAGCCGACCCCCGCTCGCCGAAGTGGCCGCCGCACCCGCGGTCACTGCGCCGCTTGCACCGCCCGCAGCCGTGCAAGTCACGGAGCGAAGCCCCGATTCACCGCCAGTGGCCTCCGTCACGGGCGGTTACTCGGTGCAACTCGGCGCCTTTGCAAGTTTTGCCAACGCGCAATCGTTCCTCGCGCACGCGCAGAACCAACTTGCGCAGGCGACGGTCGAAGCGAAAATTCGCCAGGCGGGTGGACTTTATCGCGTCTACATCGGCCCCTATACCGCCCGTGACGAGGCGGAGCGCGTCGGGGAGCGCATCACGCAGGCCTTCGGATTCGCCACGACCATCGCTCCGCATTGAGCGATTTGTCGCCGCGCGACTACGCGCGCCGCGAGATTTCGTCATCGCAGAAGCGGCGTCGGTCGTTATAATGCGGGGCAGCGCTTCGCGCGTCGTCGCCAGAAAAGCGCTTCGACGCCGCGCATGCGGCAGTTCCCGCGCATGCGGCAGTTCCGTTTCACTCCCGTTGGTCGCCACTCGATGATCCTGTTGCTTCGTCGCTGGTTCGCCCTTGGCCTTTTGGCCTTCTCTTCGATCGGCGTTCCACTCGCGCACGCGCAACTGTCGATCGAAATCGTGGGCGGCGCAGGCGCGCAGATTCCCATCGCCATCGTCCCGTTCGGCAACGAGGGCACGTGGCCGCTCGGCATATCCGGTGTCGTCGGCGCCGATCTGCAGCGCTCGGGCATGTTCCGGTTGGTCAACACCGACGGCGTCGTGCCGCGGCCGGTGCGTGCCGAAGAGGTGCAGGGACCGCTGTGGCGCTCGCGCAATGCCGATGCCGTCGTCGTCGGCTCGATGACGCCGATGTCCGATGGCAAGGTCGACGTCCGCTTCGCGCTCGTCGACGTCGTCAAGCAGTCGACGCTCGTCGCGATGAGCTTCAACGTCACGCAGCAACAGTTTCGCGTCACCGCGCACAAGATCGCGGACATCATCTACGAAAAACTGACGGGCGACCGCGGCGTGTTCTCGACGCGCATTGCCTACATCACGCGGCAGGGAACGCGCTACCAGCTGCTTGTCGCGGACGCCGACGGCAACGATCCGCAAACGGTCGTGTCCTCGAACGAGCCGCTGCTTTCGCCGCGCTGGTCGCCCGACGGCACCCGCCTCGCCTATGTGTCGCTCGAAAATCGCAAGCCGGTCGTGTACGTGCAATCGCTCGAAACCGGGGCACGGCGTGCGGTGGCCAACTTCCGCGGCAGCAATTCGTCGCCGGCGTGGTCGCCGGATGGCCGTCGCCTCGCGGTGACGTTGACCAAGGACGGCGGCTCGCAGGTGTACCTGATGAACGCCGACGGCGGCAATCCGACGCGCGTGCTGACCTCGTCGGGCATCGATACCGAGGCGATGTTCACGCCCGACGGACAATCGCTGGTGTTCACGTCCGATCGCGGCGGCACGCCACAGATCTACCGCGCCAATTTGCTCTCCGGACAGGTCGAGCGGCTGACGTTCGACGGCAGCTACAACGTCTCGCCGCGGCCGCTCCCCGACGGCAAGGGGATGGTGTTCGTCCGCCGCGATGGGGGCCGCTTTCAGGTCGCGACGCTCGACTACGCGACGCGCCAGGTGCAGGTGCTGACGGCAGGCCCCGGCGACGAAAGCCCGAGCGTCGCGCCGAACGGCAAAATGGTGATCTACGCGAGCGAAGGCGGAGGCCGCGGCATTCTGGCTGCCGTGTCCATCGACGGTCGCGTCAAGCAGCGTCTCGTCGCGCCGGCCGTCGACGTGCGCGAGCCCGCGTGGGGACCGTTCCCGCGGTCGTGATGCTGTGTGGTGACATCGCGCCGAAGATCCGGCGCGCCCGATTCTTTCTGCAGGAGGTGGCATGCGCAAATATTTTTGGATCGCATTGATCGCGGCGGTTGGACTCGCCGGTTGTTCGACTACACCCACGACGGAAGCGCCGGTGGACGACCGCAGTGCAACGGCTGGCGCCGGTGCCGGCTCGACCGGCGCACAAACCGGCGGAGCCACCGGCAGCGGCGTGACCGGCTCGGCGATGGGTAGTGGCGCCGGCAGCGCGAATCCGCTGCGCGACCCGAACAACATCCTGTCGAAGCGCAGCGTCTATTTCGACTTCGACAGCTTCGTCGTCAAGGACGAATACCGGCCGCTCGTCGAAGCGCACGCGCGCTATCTGCAGCAGAATCGCAATGCGCGCATGACGATTCAGGGCAACACCGACGAGCGCGGCTCGCGCGAATACAACATCGCGCTCGGCCAGAAGCGCGCCGATTCGGTCAAGCGGATGATGACGCTGCTCGGCGCCGGCGAGGCGCAGATCGAGACGGTGAGCTTCGGCAAGGAGAAGCCGCGCAACCAGGGGCATGACGAGGCCGCCTGGGCGGAGAATCGCCGCGACGACATCCTGTATTCCGGCGAATGACGGCGGGCAGGATCGGGCCACCCGTCAGGGTCGCGAAGGAGATCGCACGTTGAAGCTCTCGCACCGCACGATCCTCGCCTGCCTCGCGCTGTTCGCAACCGCAAACGCGGCGCATGCGGCGCTGTTCGACGACGAGGAAGCGCGCAGGCGCATCGACGCCACCAATCAGCGGCTATCGTCGCTGCAGCGGCAGGTGGAGGATCGCCTCGCGCAGCTCGAGCTGCAGGCGAAAAGCGGCGCCGTGACGGATCTCGCCACGCAGATCCAGTTGTTGCAGGGGGACATCGCGAAGCTTCGCGGCCAGATCGAGGTCGTGACCTACGAGCTCGAGCAGTCGCAAAAGCGCCAGC
>DATEIQ010000248.1:0-2896 GCA_035278845.1 Casimicrobiaceae bacterium
TCAGCGGAATCTCGGCGAGAGGCGACATGCGCACGCGGCCCGCGGTTTGCACCGGTGCCCAGAGCACCGCGCGCGCACTGTCGAACGCGAGCACCGGGCGCGCGCGCCGGTCGAATGCACCGCGCAATCGCGAAGGGACCAGCGAGGCCAGCTCGTGCTTCCACCAGTGCCAGAACCCGGTCAGGCCGAAACGCCGCGCCAGGTCCTGGCGAAGGCGGGCGGTCCGAAACGATGCGGGGTCGGCGATGGCGGCCATCAGCGGGCGGTGGAAGACAGGGTGGGCGCAGCCGCGGATCGTGACGGCTCGAGCCATGCGAGCGCAATCAGCGGCCGCTGCACGTCGGGCGAGGGACGCAGAACGGCTTCGCGGGCGAAGGTTACACCATCGGGCAGCGTGGCCTCGGCGCGGATGCGCCAGATGGGCACCGGGCCGCTGCCGAACGCCTGCGCCGGCGCGAACGGCGGCACCGGCAGTTTCTGCTGCAGCGCCTGCGCGCGCGAGGCGATGTAGGCATCCACCGCTTCGGCAGTGGTGTTCGGGATCGCGAGCAGCACATCGCGGCTGGCCGTTGCGGCATTGACGCCCGGCTGGCGGGAATAGACGGTAGCGACGCGCGCGACGCGCAGGAAGGCCGCCGCCGTCATGCCCAGCACGCGCGCCGCCTCGCCCACGGTCTCGAACGGCGCGTTCGCCGGCCCGTACTTGAGGCCGGCCGCGCGGTACTCGGGCAGTTCCGCGCCGTTGGGGCGGCGCAATTCGTCAGGATCGCGCCAGTCGGCGATCGCGTCGACCAGCGCGTTCGCGGCCGGCTCGTCCAGGCCGCCGGTCACGATCAGCACGTTGCGCAGCAGCGCATCGGGAGCGGCGTTGAGGTCGATCTTCGCCGACTCGTCGACGGCGCTGACGACGACGGTGGCGTCACCCTCGGTCCATCGATGCGGCTGGCCGTCGAACGTCCATGCATCCGGATTGCGGGGCCGCGAGAGCTCGAATGCCATGCGCTCGACGGCGCCGTCGGCAATCGCGCGCGCCTGTGCGAGCGAAACCGCGTTGCGCGTGGCGAGCGCCTCGCTGCGCATGCTGAACGCGAAGCCGCTCGCGATCACCGTGAGCAGCACGGTCAGCCACAGTGCAAGCACCAGCGCGATGCCGGACTGCGCGCGTCGCCCGGATGGGCGTTGCAAAGCACGCGCAACGCCGCGCCTGCAATGCAGTCCGCCGTTCATCCAACGCCCGTTCGCATTCGCCGCCATGCCTAGACCGCCGCGCAGTGATGCCGCGCGACGTCCCATGCGCGGCAGCCCGCTTCGGGTGACTCGCGCGGGCTCACGTACAGCGTCGGCCACGCGGGACCGGCCTTGGGCTTCACGTCGATGCGAATCATCATCGGCAGCTGCTGCGGGTCGTCCCAGTGGTCGCGCCACGTGGGCTCGACGTTGACGGCTTCGTCGGCCGCGCGGCCGAAGTAGCCAAGCGTCAATTCGGCGATGCCGTCAGCCAGCACCGATCGCTCGGGTGTCGTGAATTCGGGCAGCTCGTCGGCCTGCAGGTCGGGAATGACGCGTTCGAGCGTCAGTGGCGAGCGCGCCTCGTCGGCATGCACGGCGAGGCGGAAGTACCAGATGCCGCCGCCGGCGACGCGCGGGGGAAGGTCGGCCGCATAGCGCAATTCGTTGCGCGTGCCGCGGAACACGAGCGGCCATTCGAGCATCTTGCGCATCCGCAGCGGGTGCTGGGCTTCGAGATTGGTGCGCAGGAATTCCTGCGCGAGGCGCATCGCTGCCGCCTCGTCCACTTTCGCATGGCCGCTGTCGGTGCTGCGGCCGGCGAGGCGCAGCGAGCCTGCGAGCACGGCCGATAGCAGCGCGAGCAGCGTGAGCGCGATCGTCAGCTCGAGCAGCGTGAAGCCGGCATGAGGACGGCGGGCGTAGCCAAGGCCCGTCGCCGTCCGATTGCCGCGAGGGCGACTCGTGCTGTTTTGCGTCACGCCGGATTCCTCTGGCCGAGCTTGAGCGTCGACAGCGACAGCGTTCGCGGCTGTCCTCCGATGCCGGGAAATTGCACGTCGACCGTGACGCGGTACAGGCGCGTGGGCATTGCTTGCGCCGTACCCTCCGAATCGGGATCGGCGTCCGGCGGCACGTAGGGCGTCACCGCCGTTCGCCACGCGATCCGACCGTCGGCTTCGGTGCCGCCGTCGCTCGTTTCACGCAGCGGCACCGTTGCGGCCGCGAGCGCGAGCCTGCTCTGCGCGACGAGCAGCGCACGCGTCCATTCGTCGGCTGCGGATGCGTTGCCGAGCGCACCGCCGAACAGCCGGAAAAGCGCGGTGACGACGAGCGCGACGATGATGAACGCCACCAGCACTTCGAGGAGCGAGAACCCCCGTGCGCGCGGCAAGGACCGGGGGAACCGCATCAGTCGAGAATCGCGACGCGGCCGGTAAGCCAGTCGACGTCGACGTCGAACTTGCGCGCGCCCGACGCGACGGTGATGCGCCCGCCGTTGCTGCCGCCGTCGGGGTAGAAGCGGATCGAGCCCACGTTCTCGCTCACGAGGTCGTTCTGCGCCGTGAAGAGCTTGAGATCGACCTTCGAGGACAGCGCGTGCTCGCGGGCCTCGCGGTCGACCTTGAACCGCTTGCCGGCGACGTCGACGACGAGAAACGTTTCGCGCCGCTCGGACACCGCCTCGCTCCGCGCGAACCGCAGGCCTGCGGCGATCTGGCGCGCGGTCGCGCGCAACTCGCTCGTCGACACCGGTCCGCCGAACATCGGCACGACGAGCGCGACGATGATGAACGCCACCAGCACTTCGAGGAGCGAGAACCCCCGTGCGCGCGGCAAGGACCGGGGGAACCGCATCAGTCGAGAATCGCGACGCGGCCGGTAAGCC
>DATEIQ010000249.1:0-11075 GCA_035278845.1 Casimicrobiaceae bacterium
GTTCTGCTGGCCGCCCGGCGCCCGCGACGCGTCGCCCTGCTGCGATTGCTGGCGACCATCCTTCTGCCGATCCTGTGTGCTCTTGTTGCGCATGAAGCCTCCTCGTTCCGTGCTTGCCAGGGCGACGGATCCCGCAGGAACCGCCTGGCTTCGACGTGGAGGCATTGTGTGCCGCCGGTTTCGGGCCGACAGTCGGCGCGCGGCTCGACATGAAGTCGGCGCGCGAGAATCCACGGTGTCGACGGCAGTCCTACGCGGGCCAGCGTCGCAGGTTCGGGGGCGCACTGCCCGCGCGACGTGAAGACGGCACGTCGCGCGGTTGGAGCTCCCGCTACTGGCGAGACGTCGACACGGCCAGCGTCGTGGGCTCGGGGCGCGAGATGCCGGCGGCTGGATCCTCGGCCGCGGCAAACGCGACGCGCGGCATCTTTCCCTGCACGTTTCCGAACATCGTCGCGAACGCCACGTCGGCCGCGTCGCGGCCGGTACCGATGCGAATCAGGCCGGTCAATGGCGTGATCCCGGTGGGATCGAACAGCCACCACCGATCGCCGATCCAGGCTTCGACGTACGAGTGGAAATCGGGTGGCCCGAGCGACTCCTCCGCGCCGTAATCGACCCCCGTGACGAATCGCGCCGGATAGTTGAGGCTGCGCAGTATTGCGATCATCGAATGCGCGAAGTCGCGGCACACGCCCATGCGCTGCTCGAGCGTTTCAAGCGCGGACGTGCGAACAGTCGACGTGCCGACGCGAAACTCCACCTGGCCACGCACCCAGCGGCAAACCGCATCCGCTTGTTCGAACCCTGGTGCCATGCCCCCGAATTCGCGCCAGGCGAGCTGCTGGACGGAGTCGGCCTGGCAATAGCGGCTCGACCACAGGAACGGCAGCGTGTGCGCGGGCAGCGCATCGAGCGACGTCGCGATGACGTCCTGCGGCTTCGCGATGAAGTGCTCCACTTCGACGTTGCCCATGTAGCGCACGTGCAGCGGACCTGCTTCCGCGCTCAGGCGCAACATCCTGTTGCCGAAGTGCGGCTCGGCCTCGACGCGCCAGGAGACGGCAGGATCGACGACCACCGCCTCGGTCAGCACGCGTTGCTGTTCCGTCCGAGCGGCGTGGATGATGAAGATGAAGTCGGCGGGACCCGCGACCTGGTAGTCGAGATCGAGCGTGAATCCGATTCGAACGCGGTTAGCGGGGAGGTCTGCGCTTTCGGCCAGCATGACGCGCCGCATCCACGATCAGCCCGCCGACAGGTCGAAGTAGGGATTGAAGCCATGCGGCAGCGGATCGCTGCCCTGCGCGCTGACCGCGGGATCGAAATCGAGCAGCGCGACGGGCCGCATCAGCTCGGCGTCGACGAGCACCTTGTAGCCCGGCATCAGGTCGAGTCCCGCGGCCGCGTATTGCGCGGCCATCGCAAAATCGGGCTCGACGATATACCACGTTCGCCGGCGCTTGTTCGGGTTGACCGTCACGACGATCGAATGCAGCGTGCCCATGGGCGCGCAGGCCTGGCGTGCGCGCGCCTTGTCGAGCGGCGGCGGCACGCGCTCGCGCGACGTGCGCGGCAAACCTTCGCCGGACGGTGGCATCTGCATTTGCGATGTGCGCATGAAAGCGCGCGCGGCGGCACGGAGTTGCATCTTGTCCATGGGAACCTTCTGACGGAGATTGCGTTCGACGCAGCAGCGCGCGTGCCAGTTCCGCAAACGCCCAATGTCATGGCAAATCAATGCACCGCCACGCACATCGCATGCAGCCGTGCGGCAGGAATTACCTGAACGTGTAAATCCTGCGGACGCCCTTCGATCATCGCGCACGACACCGGCACGCCACCCCACCGTTACAGTTCGGCGTCGAGGCCCAGTTGCACGATCTCCGCCGCGCGCAGCACGGCACGCGCCTTGTTCAACGTCTCCTGCCACTCGGTCTCGGGGACGGAGTCGTGCACGATGCCGGCGCCGACCTGAACGTAAAGGACGCCGTCGCGCACGACCGCGGTGCGAATCGCGATCGCCAGATCCATGTCGTCCTGGAAGCTGATGTAGCCCACGGCGCCCGCATAGACGCCGCGCGGCGTGCGCTCGAGCTCGTCGATGATCTCCATCGCCCGCACCTTGGGAGCCCCGCTCACCGTTCCCGCGGGAAAGCTGGCCGCGAGCACGTCGAAGCTGGTCGTGCCCGGCGGCAGCGTTCCTTCGACGTTCGACACGATGTGCATCACGTGCGAATAGCGCTCGATCGTCATCTGCTCGGTGACGCGCACGCTGCCAATCGCCGCGACATGGCCGACGTCGTTGCGACCGAGGTCGAGCAGCATCACGTGCTCGGCGATTTCCTTCGGATCAGCCGCGAGCTCCTGCGCAAGCCGCTCGTCCGCGTCGCGCGTCGGACCGCGCGGGCGCGTGCCGGCGATCGGCCGCAGCGTAACCGTCGAGGCCTCCTTGCGCACGAGGATCTCCGGCGATGCGCCGACCACGTGGAAATCGCCGAAGTCGTAGTAGAACATGTACGGCGACGGGTTGAGCGAGCGCAGCGCGCGATAGAGCGACAGCGGCGATGCCGCGAACGGAAGCTGCATCCGCTGGGACAGCACGACCTGCATGACGTCGCCCGCGGCGATGTAGTCCTTGGCGCGCCGAACCGCGGCCTCGAAAGCGTCGGCGCCGGTCTCGCTTTCGGCGCGCGTTACCTCGGTTGCGGTCTGGTACGGCGCTTCGGCCGGCGTGCGCAGCCTGCGCCGCAGTTCGTGCAGGCGCTCCTGGGCGTTGCGCCAGGCGTCCGGCTGCGCCGGGTCGGCGTAGACGATGAGCGAGATTTTTCCGCCCAGGTTGTCGATGACCGCGAGCTCGTCGGTCAGCAGCAGCAGCATGTCGGGCAGGTCGCCGAGCGGCCCACGATCGGCCGGCGCGTGGGCGGCGAGCTTCGGCTCGATCCGGCGGACGGTCTCGTAGCCGAAATAGCCGGCAAGCCCACCGCAGAAGCGCGGTAGTCCGGGTTGCGGCGCAGCGCGAAACCGGCCGAGGAATGCGCGCAGGAACGCGAGCGGATCCCCGTCGTGGCGTTCGATCACGGCGCCCTGGTCTTCCACTTCCACGTGCTCGCCCGTCACGCGGATGCGAACCTTGGCGGGAAGGCCGATGAACGAATAGCGTCCGAAGCGCTCGCCCCCGACCACCGACTCGAGCAGGAACGTGTAGCGCTGCTGCGCGAGCTTCAGGTAAAGCGAAAGCGGCGTGTCGAGATCGGCGAAAGATTCGAGGAGAAGCGGGATCCGGTTGTAGCCCTGCGCGGCCAGCGCCTGGAACTCGGCTTCCGTCAGCATGTCAGTCGTTGCTGCCCGTCAGCGCCGAGCGCATGGCGCCGATCGTCGCACGGTAGTCGGACGAGCCGAAGATCGCGCTCCCGGCGACGAACGTGTCGGCGCCCGCGGCTGCGATGGCAGCGATGTTGTCGACCTTCACGCCGCCGTCGATCTCGAGCAGGATCGGCCGCCCGGTGTGCTCGATCGCGGCGTCGACGAGCTTGCGCGCGGCGCGCAGCTTGTCGAGCGCGTGCGGGATGAACGCCTGGCCGCCGAAGCCTGGATTCACCGACATGATCAGCACGAGGTCGAGCGCGTCGAGCGTATGCATCAGCCAGTCGAGCGGCGTCGCCGGGTTGAACACGAGCCCAGCCTTGCAACCGTGCTCGTGAATCAGCCCGATCGTGCGGTCGACGTGCTCCGACGCCTCGGGATGGAAACTGATGAACGTGGCGCCGGCGTCCGCGAAGTCGGGAATGATCCGGTCGACGGGTTTCACCATGAGGTGCACGTCGATCGGTACGCTCGCATAAGGTTTGATGGCCGCGCACACGACGGGACCGACGGTGAGGTTCGGCACGTAATGGTTGTCCATCGCGTCGACGTGGATCATGTCGGCACCGGCATCGATCACGGCGCGCACCTCGTCGCCGAGGCGCGCGAAATCGGCGGACAGCAGCGACGGTGCAATGCGGTGGGTGCGCATCATCTTGGACTTTTCATCGGGGACTATAATCGCAGAAAAGCACGGGCAGTGTCGCCATGACGGAGAACAAGCGCTACGAGTTCAGCGTCTCGCCGAAAGTAACTTTTCTCGCCGACCAGTCGGATCCGGACAAGAACCACTTCGTCTTCGCGTATACGATCACCGTCACCAACACCGGCAGCGTCGCCGCACAGCTCGTGAGCCGGCACTGGATCATCACCGATGCCGAGCATCGGGTCCAGGAAGTGAAGGGGCAGGGGGTCGTCGGGCAGCAGCCGGTGCTGAAACCCGGCGAGAGCTTCGAATACACGAGCGGCACCAGCATTCCGACCGCGGTCGGCACGATGCGCGGCTCGTATCGCATGGTGGCCGAGGACGGCCTCGCGTTCGACGTGCCGATCGCGCCCTTCACGCTGTCGATACCCCGCACGCTGCATTGACGCGCTCGGGGGTCCCTGCACAGCCCGCCCGCGCTACGATTCCGGCGGTACGTCGCGCTGATCGTGCACGTCGGGCGGCCGCCGTTTGCGCAACGGCCCCATCGTCCACGCGACGATCGCGACGAGAATCACGAGCGCGAGCAGCGATTCGAGCAGCAGCCATGCCATCGATGAAGTTCCTTCCGGTTTCGGTGCGCCGCGCGTCGCGCGCAGTGACGCTGGCAGCACTGTGCGCCCTCGCGGCGTGCGAGATCGCACCTCCGCGTCCGCCGGGCGCTCCACATGCGACGTTCACGGCGACGACGTTTGTCGCGCTTCCCGGCTGGAACGACGATCGCGTCGAGGCCGCCTGGCCGGCGTTCCGCGTGGGTTGCAAGGCGCTCGTCACCCGTGCGCGCAGCAAGGCAACGTGGCAGGCGCCCTGCGCGGCGTCGGAATCGATCGACGAGAACGACGCCGCCGCCGTTCGCACGTTTTTCGAGCGCAATTTTACGCCGTACCGGGTGAACGCCAGCGACGGCGCGGACAGCGGTCTCGTCACCGGCTACTACGAGCCGCTGCTGACGGGATCGCGCACGCCGGGACCCGGCTTTCCGGCTGCGCTGTACGCGCCTCCGGACGATCTGTTGATCGTCGACCTGGCCGAGCTCTATCCCGAGCTCAAGGGGAAGCGCGTGCGGGGCCGGCTCGACGGCCGGCGCGTCGTCCCGTATTGGCCGCGCGCCGACATCGACGCCGGCAAGGCCGACGTCACGGGCAAGGCGCTCGTGTACGTCTCGGATCCGGTCGATGCGTTCTTCCTGCAGATCCAGGGGTCGGGCCGCGTGCAGCTCGCCGAAGGCGGCATCATGCGCGTCGGTTACGCCGATCAGAACGGCCAGCCGTTTCGCTCGGTGGCGCGCGTGCTGATCGAGCGCGGCGAACTGACCGTCGGCCAGGCTTCGATGCAGGGCATTCGCGAATGGGGCCGGCAACATCCTGAAGAATTGCCGGGACTGCTCGACGAAAATCCCAGCTACGTATTCTTTCGCGAGGTGCAGCCACCGCCCGCTGGGTCGCTCGAGGCACGCATCGACGGACCCATTGGCGCGCTTGGCGTGCCGCTCCTCGCGCAGCGCACGATCGCGGTTGACCCGCGCGCGATACCGCTCGGCGCGCCGGTGTTCATCACGACGACGCAGCCGCTGTCCGAAGAACCGCTGCGGCGGCTGACGATGGCGCAGGATACGGGCGGCGCGATTCGCGGACCGGTGCGCGCCGATTTTTTCTGGGGGTTCGGCACCGACGCCGGGCAGCACGCCGGCCGCATGCGCCAGCAGGGACAGCTCTGGGTCTTGTGGCCGAACGGCAGCGCGCCTGCGGCGGCGAACTAGCGCAACGTCGGACCGCCGTTCTGAATCAGAGTGGTATCGCCCGCGGTATTGTCAGTCCGCGGCGAGCACTTCCTCGGCCTGGCGGTCGGCGTGATACGACGAACGCACGAGCGCACCGACAGCGGCGTGCCGGAAACCCAACGCATAGGCCTCACGCTCGAACGCCGCGAATCGATCCGGCTCCACATAGCGGGCCACCGCGAGATGCGAAGGCGACGGCTGCAGGTACTGGCCGAGCGTCAGCATGTCGATGTCGTGCGCGCGCATGTCGCGCAGCGTCGAGGAAATCTCGCCGTCGGTCTCGCCGAGCCCCACCATCAGCCCCGACTTCGTCGGCACTGCCGGAAAGCGCTCCTTGAAAACCTGGAGCAATCGCAACGAGTGCGCGTAGTCGGATCCCGGTCGCACCTGGCGGTAGAGCCGAGGCACCGTTTCGAGATTGTGGTTCATCACGTCGGGCGGCGCCTCGCCCAGAATGTCGAGCGCGCGATCGAGCCGGCCGCGAAAGTCGGGTACCAGCACCTCGATCTGCGTATCCGGCGAGCGCTCGCGCACGGCGCGAATGCACGCGACGAAGTGCGCCGCGCCGCCGTCGCGGAGGTCATCACGGTCGACGCTCGTGACGACGACATAGCGAAGACGCAGCGCCGCGATCGTGTCCGCGAGGTTTTGCGGCTCGTCGGCGTCGAGCGGCAGCGGCCGGCCGTGGCCCACGTCGCAGAACGGGCAGCGGCGTGTGCAGATGTCGCCCATGATCATGAACGTGGCCGTGCCCTTGCCGAAGCACTCGCCGATGTTCGGGCACGACGCTTCCTCGCACACGGTGTGCAGCCGGTGCTCGCGCAGGATCCGCTTGATCTCGTAATAGCGCGGCGACGACGGAGCGCGCACGCGGATCCACGAAGGCTTGCGCAGCGGCTCGGCGGGCACGACCTTGATCGGAATGCGCGCCGTCTTGGCGTCGCCCTTGTGCTTGACGCCGGCCGCGTTGCCGGCGGCGGGCGCCGTGCGTGGAAGACTGTCGCTCGTCATGCGAGGTGGCGAGCGAGAAAGGGCGCGAATTCGCGGCCCGCGTGCTCGACGGTGCGCCGCACGCCGAGATCCGCCAGTTGCGTCACCGCGAGACCGGGATACCCGCAGGGATCGATGTCGTGAAAGGGCGAGAGGTCCATGTCGACGTTCACTGCGAAGCCGTGATACGTGCAGCCGTTGCGCACCTCGAGTCCGAGCGAGCAGATTTTCGCTTCTACGCCATCACGCATCACGTAGACGCCGGGTGCGGCGGGCTTGCCGTATGCCTCGACCCGCACGGTCGCGAGCCATGTTATCACCGCGGCCTCGATGCGCCGGACCATGTCGCGGACGCCGCGGTTCGCGCGCCGCAGATCGAACAGCAAATAAGCGACGAGCTGGCCGGGCCCGTGATACGTCACCTGGCCGCCGCGATCCACCTCGAGAACGGGGATGCTGTTGTCACGCAGCAGATGCTCGCGGCGCCCGGCGAGGCCGAGCGTGTAGACGGGCGGATGCTCGGTGAACCAGATTTCGTCCACGCTCGTGGGCGTGCGCGCGTCGGTGAACGCGCGCATCGCGTGCCACGTGGGCTCGTACGCGGTGACGCCGAGCGCGCGGACGAGCGGCGCGGCCGCGCCGGAAACCACTACAGCACCATCGCAACCATCGGGTGCGCGACGAGGTCGCGATAGAGGTCATCGAGCTGCTCGCGCGACGTCGCATTGACGGTTGCGGTCAGCGACAGGTAGTTGCCTGCGCTCGACGTGCGCATCTCCAGCGTGGCGGCGTCGAAATCAGGCGCGTGCCGAACGACGACATCGGCGATCGCCTGCGCGAAGCCGTCCCGCGTGCGGCCCATGATCTTGATGGGGAACGAGCAGGGAAACTCGAGCAGGCTGACCTGCGTGGCGATGGGTGCGGGGGCGGGCTGGTTCATGAGCGGCTCCAGGGCCGGGCGGTGAGGCTCCCGGCAGCGATCCGGTCAATATGCGGTCGCGCAGGCGCAGATGCAACCTCGGTGCCGGACGTGAGATCCGGGGTCCGAGCAATAAGTCAGGCATGACTTCGGGGTCAGCGCAAGAAGTCGCGCGATCAGCCGCCAGATCCCATCGAGGTCCTGGCCGCGCGACTTATTGCTCTGACCCCGAAGTCGAATACATATAGTCGCGCGTCAGCGGGTGCGGCAGGCGGCCGTCCGCGAGCGGCTTGCCGGCGAGCAGCTGCCACAGTGACAGCCAGCCGCGGTCGAACGCGTGCGCCGAGCCGGCCATGTAGATGCGCCAGACGCGGAACTTCTCCTCGCCGATCTCGCGGCGCGCCGCGTCGGCGCTGGCCTCTAGCCGGTCGACCCAGTGCCACAGCGTCTTCGCGTAATGCTCGCGGAGCGCCTCGCCGTCGACCACCTCGAGACCCTGCGCTGCGAGTCCCTCGATGACGCGCGAGACATGCGCGAGCTCGCCGCCGGGAAATACGTACTCCTCGACGAAATCGCCGATGCCGCTGCCGAGGCTCCGCTGGGCGATCCCGTTCTGCGTGATGCCGTGGTTCAGCACGAACCCGCCGGGGGCGAGAATGCGGCGGATTTTGCCGAAATAGCGATCGTAGTTCCGCGGGCCGACGTGCTCGAACATGCCGACGCTCGCGATCTTGTCGAACGCCTCGACGTCGGGCAAATCCTGGTAGTCGCGCAATTCGACGCGCACGCGGTCCGCGAGGCCGCGCGCCGCAATCTGGCTCTTCACGTGCTCGAGCTGGTTTTGCGACAGCGTGATGCCGGTTGCCTGCACGCCGTAGCGCTCGGCCGCCCGGAAGATCAACGCGCCCCAGCCGCAGCCGATATCGAGGAATCGCTCGCCTTTCGCGAGCCGCAGCTTGCGACAGATGTGGTCGAGCTTCTGCACCTGCGCGGTGTCGAGCGAATCGTCCGGCGTGCGGAAATACGCGCACGAGTACACCATGCGCTCGTCGAGCCACATCCGGTAGAACGCGTTCGACACATCGTAGTGATGCGCGATGTTCGAGCGGTTGCTTCGCAGCCGATGCGCGATCCCGAGCAGCCGGCCGCGTGCGCCGTTGCGCCCATGGTCGATGCTGCCGACCATCGACTCGGCGACCGAAAGCGCGCGGCGCGCGCTGCCGGTGAAGTCGACGTCGTTATGGACATAGGCACGAGCGAGGCGGCCCATCGCCGGCGACGCGAGCGCCCGCATGCCGGCGAAGGTGCGGGCGATGACGTCGAACTCGGGCTCGGGCGCGAGCTTCACCCGCGCACCGTCGGGCAGCACGAACGCGATCGGCAGGCCGCGTCCGCTGTAGCGATTGGCGATGAGCTTTTCGAGGGCTTCGGGCATCGTCGCGAACGGCTGTGAACGAGCGCCCAAGTTTAGCAAGACGCTTGCGCTACATTTCCGCAATGTCAGCCGACGGCCGCCACGCGGACTCCGGCAAGCCCGCGTTCGACCAGCGGCAATTGCGCGACGCGCTGGCGCAGTTCGCCACCGGCGTGACGATCGTTTGCGCGCGCGCCGACGGCGGCCGCTACGTCGGCTTCACGGCGAACTCGTTCAACTCGGTCTCGCTCGACCCGCCGCTGATCCTCTGGAGCCTGGCGCAGCGCTCCGCGAGCCTGGCCGCTTTCGAGCGTGCCGATCGCTATGCGGTGAACGTGCTCGCGACGGCTCAGATCGGGCTCGCGCGTCGCTTTTCGCGCCCGCATGCCGACCGGTTCGCGAACGTACCGTTTCGGCTCGGCTGGTCGGATGCGCCGCTAATCGAAGGCTGCATCGCCTGGTTCGAATGCCGCCATCACGCGCGGCATCGCGCCGGCGACCACACGCTGTTCATCGGCGAGATCGTCACCGTCGAGCGTGCGCGCGGCCGCGGACTCGTGTTCCATCACGGCCGCTATGCGGCCACCGGGCCGCTTGCGGACAGCGGCGAAGAGACTTAGACGGCCACCGGAGCCGCGGCCTTGGCCCTCTGAAACGCTTCCCATACACGGCGGAACACGGGCCCCGGCTTGCCGCTGCCGTACGGACGGCCGTCGACGGTGGTGACGGCGAGCACTTCCTTCGTCGACGACGACAGCCACATTTCGTCCGCATGCATCGCTTCCGCATGGGGCACCGGGCGCACTTCGAGCGGCACCCCCGCGTCGCGCGTGATTTCGAGCGTGGCGTCGTACGTGATGCCGGGCAGGATCAGGTTGTCCTTCGGCGGCGCGATCACGATGCCGTCGCGAACGATCAGTACGTTCGACGCCGACGCCTCGGTCAGATGACCGTCGCGGAACATCACCGTCTCGATCGCGTCGTGGTCGACCGCGAACTGTCGCATCAGCACGTTTCCGAGCAGCGATGTCGTCTTGAGGTCGCAGCGCAACCAGCGATTGTCCTGCGTGGTCACGACCGCGACGCCGCGCTCGACCTGCTCGCGCGTCGGCACGACGAGCGGGTTGCTCATCATGAACACCGTCGGCGTGGTGTCCTTTGGAAACGCATGGTCGCGCTTCGCGACGCCGCGGGTCACCTGCAAATAAACCGCCTGGTCGGCGAACGGCTGACGCTCGATCAATTGCGCGATCAGCGCATCCCACTCCGCCGCCTTGTGCGGATTGGCGAGGCGGATCCCGTCGAGGCTGTACTGCAGGCGCTTCAGGTGCTGCTGCATCCGGAACGGTCGCCGGCCATACACCGGCACGACTTCGTACACACCGTCGCCGTAGATGAAGCCGCGGTCGAGGACGGAGATCTTCGCGTCGGCGAGCGGCAAAAACGCGCCGTTCAGGTAGACGGCTTGCGACGGGTCGGACATGGCGTCAGTCGGGAAGGACGCCCCGACCGACTGACCATCCTCTGGGGGGCAGCGAGCGGAGCGAGCGTGGGGTGATCATTTCCGGGAAATTCAGGGGCTCGTGAACCAGAGCCTGACCGTGTCGACGGCGCGGCCCCACAAGTTGGCGAGCGGCACCTCCTCCAGCGCGATCATCGGAAACTGTGCGACCGGCTGGCCTTCGAGCGCCACTTTTACCACACCGACCGGCTGGCCGTTCAGCACCGGCGCGATCAGTGGCTCCTTCGACTCGAGCGTCAACGCGAGCTTGTCGGCCTTGCCCTTCGGCAGCGTCAGGTAGCGGTCGACGACGAAGCCGGCGTTCACGTCGTGTTTCGCGCCTTTCCAGACGCGCAGCGTGGTGACCGGCTTCCCGGACTGGTAGAGCGCCACCGTGTC
>DATEIQ010000250.1:0-7968 GCA_035278845.1 Casimicrobiaceae bacterium
TCCCGGCTTTTTCGTTGCGACGCGCGAAACGCGCGGGATCGGACGGCAAACTCCCTTTCCGGATAGCGGCGCAAACCGTGTAGCATTCAAGCATGCCCGAGACCGTTCTCGTCACCGGCGGCGCCGGCTTTCTCGGATCCCACGTCGTCGTCGAGTTGGCGCGCAACGGCTTCGCGCCCGTCGTCCTCGACAATTTCAGCAACAGCACGCCCGCGATCCGCAGTCGCCTGGAAGCGCTCGCGGGACGGCCGGTTCCCTGCATCACCGCCGACGTCCGCGACCTCGCCGCCTTGCGCGCGGCGTTTCACGATCATCCGATCGCGGCGGTCGTGCACTGTGCGGGGCTCGAAAGCGTCGCCGAGTCCGAAGCGCGTCCGCTCGCGTACTACGACACCAACGTCGGCGGGACGCTGTCGCTGATCGAAGTGATGGGCGAGGCCGGCGTGGCGACGCTGGTGTTCAGCTCGGCCGCGAGCGTATACGGCGATGCCACCGATCTCAAGGTGCCGGAAGAAACGCCGCTGCAGCCGGTGAGCGTTTACGGCCGCACGAAGCGCGTTGTCGAGGATTTTCTGCGCGATCTTTCGAAAGCGAACGCCAACTGGCGCATCGGGATCGTGCGCAAGTTCAATGCCGCGGGCGCGCACTCGTCGGGCATGATGGGCGAAGCGCCCCGCGGCCGTCCGACGCACCTCCTGATGCAGCTCTGCCGCGTCGCGGCCGGCGAAGCGGCGGAGCTCGTCGTCCACGGGGATGATTGGGACACCGCAGACGGCACGGGCGTGCGCGATTACGTGCACGTTCAGGATCTCGCCGACGGATACGTCCGCGCACTGAAGCACGTCCAGGCGAAGCCCGGGACGCTTGCCGTGAATCTCGGCAGCGGGCGCGTGACGTCGGTGCTCGCGGCGATCGCCGCATTCGAGCGCGCATGCGGACGCCCCGTGCCGCGGATCATCGGGCCTCGCCGGCCGGGCGACGTGGCCGGAAGCTGCGCCGATATTTCGCGTGCCGCCGCGCTGCTCGACTGGCGTCCCACGCGTGACCTCGACGCGATCTGCGCCGACGCGTGGCGGTGGCAAAAAAACGGCGGCCGCTACTAGGCGGGCGATTACCCGGCATAACGCTGCTGCGCGGCTCAGTGCGTGGCGCGCACGCGCGACGCGCGATACCGATGCAACTCCTCGGTGAGCCACACGCCCGCCGGCATGTCGGCCTCGCCGCATTTCACGCGATAGGCCTGGCCCGACACGCTGCTCCGCGAGGCGAGGTCGCGGATGAAATCCTCCGCGCTGGTGATGCGGCTTGCGGTGTATTGAAGCTTGCCCGCCAGATGCTCGCTGGCCTTTTGCGCCGGGTAGTCGGTGCCATTGCGCACGAACGTGCAGGAGGAGCCGGCGACGAACACGAGCAGGTGATCGATCTCCCGCTGCGCCGACGCATCGGGGTTGGCAAAAAGGGCGGACGAAAGCGCGAACATGGATGCCGCCGCAAATGTCACGACCCTGCTTAGGCGAACCGTCATGAAATGACTGGAATGGGGCACCGCCTTCCGACCGGCGTTGCGCACGCCGGTTCCCTGTTCGCAGCGTGCTAGGCGGCCTTCAGCGCCTCCACACGGATCTGCTCGGTGAGCTGCGCCTTCAGCGCGGAGAACTCGGGCGACGTCTTGACCGTGTAATGCCGCGGATGCCCGAGCGGCACCGCGACCTCGGCCTTGATCCGTCCCGGCCGCGCCGACATCACGAGCACGCGATTGGCCATGAAGATGGCTTCCTCGATGTCGTGCGTGACAAAAAGCACCGTCTTGCGCTCGCTTTCCCAGATCGCCAGCAGCAGCTCCTGCATCAGTGACCGCGTCTGGTTGTCGAGCGCGCCGAACGGCTCGTCGAGCAGCAGGATCCGCGGCTCGTTCGCGAGCGCGCGCGCGATCGCCGTGCGTTGCTGCATGCCGCCCGAAAGCATTTTCGGATAGTGGTTCTCGAAGCCGCGCAGGCCGACCTTGTCGATGTAGTGCGCCGCGATCTCGGCCTGCCGCGCCTGCGGCATTCCCTTCTCCCGCAGTCCGAAGCAGATGTTCTCGACGACGGTGAGCCACGGAAATAGCGTGTAGCTCTGGAACACCATGCCGCGATCCGCGCCCGGCCTGTGCACCGCCTGACCGTCGAGCCTGACTTCGCCGCTGGTCGGCGTGTCGAGTCCGGCGACGATGCGCAGCAGCGTGCTCTTGCCGCATCCCGACGGCCCCAGAATCGTGATGAAGTCGTTGTCGGTGACGGCGATCGACGTCGGCAGCAGCGCCTGCGTCGGCGCTCCGCCCTGCACGCCGGCAAACGTGCGCGAGACGTTGTCGATCGCGAGCGCGCTCATGGCGATAGGTTCACCGCCGTTCCATCAAGCGATCGCCCACGGATAGAGTGCCCGATTGGCCTGCTTGAACGAGAGATCGGAGATCAGCCCGACGATGCCGATCAGGATGATGCCGAAGATGATCTGCCCGGTGTTGAGCAGCGCCTGGCTGTCGGTGATCATGTGACCGATGCCGCTCGACGCTCCGATCAGCTCGGCGACGATCACGTAGGTCCACGCCCAGCCGAGCACGAGCCGCAGCGTCTCGGCGATCGAAGGCGCGGCGCTCGGCAGCAGCACGCGGCGCACGATACCGGTGGAGTCGGCGCCGAGCGTATACGCCGCCTCGACGAGATCGCGACGGGTGGATCCCACCGTGACCGCCACCATCAGCACGATCTGGAAGAACGACCCGATGAAGATGACGAGCAGCTTCTGCATCTCGCCGATGCCGGCCCACAGGATCAGCAGCGGAATGAACGCCGACGCCGGCAGGTAGCGCGCGAACGACACGAACGGCTCGAAGAAAGCCTCGACCGGCTTGTACGCGCCCATCGCGATGCCGAGCGGCACGCCGACAAGTGCGGCCAGGATGAAGCCACCGAGCACGCGCCAGATCGTGATGCCGACGTCCTTCGCGAACCCGAATTGCGTGAATAGCAGCCAGCCTTCGTGCAGCATGGTCAACGGATCGGCGAGGAACGTCTTCGGCACGAAACCGCCGAACGTCACGATGCTCCACGCGACGACGAAGAGCACGAAGAACGCCAGCCCCAGCACGACCTTGCGCGCGGGACTGACGGGAACGAGCGGCGTCATCGGGGCTTCACCCGCGCTCGCGTGACTTCGGGGTCAGAGCTGTAAGTATCGCGGCCGTGGCGATTCGAAGAACCAGCCCGCGACGATTCTTACAGCTCTGACCCCGAAGCGGGCCGCGCTACTTGATGAACTGCGTGTCGTAGAGCGAGTTGATGTCGGGCACCGACTTGATGATGCCGATCTCCTTCAGCAAATCGGCCGCTTCCTTGCTGAACTGCTGCAGCTCGCCGTTGAAGAACTTCTGGTTCGCGGCCTTGTCCTGCCAGCGCAGGTATTTCGCCGAGCCGCCGAACTGCTCGCCGGTCTGCTTGACATCGGCGCCCATGATCTCGTAGCTCTTCTTCGGATCCTTCTCGATCATCGCGACCGCTTCGAAATAGCTGTCGGTCAGCGCCTGTGCCGCCTTCGGGTTGTCGGCGAGAAACTTCGGCGTGCAGCCGAACGTGTCCATGATCATCGGATAGTCGAGCGTCGTCGCGATGATCTTGCCCGCCTGCGGGTTGGCGCGAACCGTCGACAGGTACGGCTCGTAGGTCATTGCCGCGTCGTTCTGTCCGGCGACGAAAGCCTGCGCCGCGGGGCCGGGCTCGAGGTTGACCACCGTCACGTCCTTGACCGAGAGCCCGTTCTTCTTCAGGAACCACGCGAGCGTGAAGTACGGTGCCGTGCCGGGCGCGGAAGCCGCGACCGTCTTGCCCTTCAAGTCGGCGATCTTCGCGATGTTGTTGCGCACGACCATGCCGTCGGCGCCGTAGCTCTTGTCCATCTGGAAGATCTGCTTCGTCGCGACGCCGTTCGCATTCCATACGACCCAGGTCTCGACGGTCGTCGCCGCGCACTGCACGTCGCCCGACGCGATGGCGAGATGACGATCCTTTTGCGGGATCTTTTTCATGTCGACGTCGAGGCCGTGCTTCTTGAAGATGCCGGCTTCCTTGGCGAGCGTGAGCGGCGCGAAGCCGGTCCAGCCCGAGTAGCCGATCGCCACCTTCGTTTGCGACGACGCAGGAACGGAAAGCACGCCGAGCACGAGCCCGGCCGCCACGAGCACGATATTGCGCATGAAAGCCTCCCTCTGACGAATGACGCCCCGCATTATGAGGCATCCCGGGCACCGCGGATTACAATCGGTGACGCGGTCGGAGACGACCTTGCAGTCGTTCGAGACGATCCGGAACTTCGGCTCTGACCATTGGCGATTCGAGACGATCGGGAAATTCGTCTCTGACCCCATATACGAGTAATGAAACCGCTGTACGCGCCCGCTGCCCTGCTGCCCGACGGATGGCACAGCGGTGTCGCGCTCGTCATTGGCGACGACGGTCGCATCGAGCGCGTCGAGCGGCGTGCACCGGCCACGAGCGACGAGCGCCTCGCGGGACCCGTGATCCCGGCGATGCCGAACGTGCACTCGCATGCGTTCCAGCGCGCGATCGCGGGCCGCACCGGCTTGCCGTCACCGGCGCACGACGACACGTTCTGGACGTGGCGGCAGGCGATGTATGCGGCCGTCGACCGGCTCGACGCCGATGCATTCGAGGCGATCGCCTGCCAAGCGTACGTGGAAATGGCGAAGGCGGGTTACGCCGCGGTCGCGGAATTCCACTACGTTCATCATGATCCGCACGGCAAGCCGTATGGCGATCCCGCCGAGCTCGCATGGCGCATCGTCTCGGCCGCGAAGACGGCCGGGATCGCGCTCACGCTGCTGCCGGTTTTCTACGCGCACGGCAACTTCGGCGGCGTAGCGACCACGCCGTTGCAGCGCCGTTTCGTGCACAGCACGTATACGTTCGAGCGGCTGTTCGACACGCTCGCGCGCAAAGCGGAAGAGGAAGGCTACGCGCTCGGCATCGCGCCGCACAGCCTGCGCGCGGTGACGCCGGAAGAGCTCGAGAAGGTTCTGCGGCTCGCGAAGCCGCAAACGCTGATTCACATCCACGCGGCGGAGCAAACGCGCGAGGTCGACGATTGCCATGCATGGAGCGGCATGCGCCCGGTGGAATGGCTGCTCGCGCACGCGCACGTCGACGCACGCTGGTGCCTCGTCCATGCGACGCACATGACCGACCGCGAAGTCGCCGCGCTGGCCGCGAGCGGCGCGGTCGCGGGACTGTGTCCATCCACCGAGGCGGATCTCGGCGACGGCATATTCAGCGGCGAAAAATATCTCGCGGCCGGCGGCGCATTCGGCATCGGCACCGATTCCAACACGCTGATCGATCCGTTCGCCGAGGTGCGCCAGCTCGAATGGTCGCAGCGGCTGCGCGTGCGCAGGCGCAACGTGCTGGCAGGCGAGCCGGGTCGGCCGGTGGGTTCCGCGTCGTGGGCCGCGGGCGCGGCGGGCGGCGCGCGGGCGATCGCACGCGCGACGGGAACGATCGAAGCGGGCCGGCGCGCCGACTTGATCGTGCTCGACCCCGACGAGCCCGCGCTTGCGGAACAGCCGCTCCTTCACGTGCTCGACGCCGCGATATTCGGCCCGGCCCGCAAGCCCGTGCGCGACGTGCTGTGCGGCGGGCGCTTCATCGTGCGCGAGGGACGCCATGCGCGCGAGCAGGACGTGCTGCGGCGCTATCGTGCGGCGCTCACGCGCATTGACCCGGGAACAGGCGCCGGTTGACGCCGCGACGTTCGAAGCCATGTTCAGCACGCTTCTGACGAACGTCCGCCTCGCGACGATGCGCGACGTTACCGGCTACGGCATCGTCGACGACGGCGTGCTCGGCATTCGCGGCGGGGAGATCGCATGGGCGGGCACGATGCGTGACCTGCCACGCGATGCGAAGGCCGCGCAAACGATCGACTGCGGTGCGCGCTGGGCGACGCCCGGCCTCGTCGATTGCCACACGCATCTCGTCTTTGCGGGCAACCGTGCGAACGAATTCGAGCGCCGCCTCGAAGGCGCTACCTACGCGCAAATCGCCGCCGCGGGTGGCGGCATCCGCGCAACCGTCGAGGCGACGCGCGCGGCCACTGTCGACGCGTTGGCAGCGGCCAGCGAACCGCGGCTCGCGGCGATGGCGGCGCAGGGCGCGACCACCGTCGAAATCAAGTCGGGTTACGGCCTCGACACGGAGAACGAGCTCAAGCAATTGCGTGTGGCAAAGCTGCTGGGCAAGCGCTGCGACGTCGACGTGCGCACGACGCTGCTCGCCGCGCATGCCGTACCCCCCGAATACGCGGGCCGCGCCGACGACTATGTGGAGCGGGTGTGCAGCGAAACGATTCCAGCCGCGGCGCGCGAAGGCATCGCCGATGCCGTCGACGCCTTCTGCGAGACGATCGGCTTCACCGCTGCGCAAACGCGGCGCGTGTTCGAGGCCGCGCGCGCCCATGGCCTGCGGGTCAAGCTGCACGCGGACCAGCTCTCCGATGGCGACGGCGCAGCGCTCGCGGCCGAATTCGACGCGCTCTCGGCGGACCACCTCGAATACACGAGCGCGGCCGGTGTCGCGGCATTGGCGCGCGCCGGAACGGTCGCCGTGCTGCTGCCCGGCGCGTACTATGCGCTGCGCGAGACGCGGCCGCCGCCGCTCACGGCGCTGCGCGCGCATGGCGTGCCGATCGCGATCTCGACCGATTGCAACCCCGGAACGTCGCCTGCGACGTCGCTGCCGCTGATGATGAACATGGCCTCCACGCTGTTCGGCATGACGCCAAGCGAGGCGCTCGCGGGTGTCACGCGACACGCGGCGCGTGCGCTCGGTCTCGCCGATCGCGGTACGCTCGCGACCGGAATGCGCGCGGACGTCGCGCTGTGGAATATCGCGGAACCCGCCGAGCTCGCGTATCGCATCGGCTGCGATGCGTGCGCCGCCGTATTTCGCGCGGGCCGGCTGGTGCGCGGAACGCTGTGATGCCGCAGGCACGCATCGTCGAGCGCACCCCGCGCGGAGGGTCGTGATGCTGCTGTGGCAGATCGCACTCGGCGATTCGCCGCTGATCGTGAGCGTTCCGCACGCCGGCCGGCACGTTCCCGACGCGATCGCGCTGCGATTGTCGGGTGCGGCACGCCGCATTCCGGACACCGACTGGCACGTCGACGAACTCTATCGCTTCGTTGCCGCGACCGGTGCCACGTTGCTGACGGCGACGCATTCGCGCTATGTCGTCGACCTGAACCGCGATCCTTCCGGCACGGCGCTGTACCCGGGCGCCGATAACACGGAGCTCTGCCCGACCCGAACGTTCGCCGGCGAGCCCGTGTACCTTTCCGGCGAGGAGCCGGGAGAAGCGGAAATCGCTGCCCGGCGTGCGACGTTCTTCGACCCGTATCACGCGCTGCTCGCCGGCGAGATTGAACGGGTGCGCGACCGGCATGGCTTCGCGGTGCTGCTCGACGGCCACTCGATCGCATCGCGGGTGCCGCGTTTTTTCGAAGGACGCCTGCCTGACTTCAATCTCGGCACGAAAGACGGGGCGAGCTGTGCGCCGTCCGTTCAAGCGCTCGCGACCAATGTCATCGCGGCGACGAACGAGTTCACGCATGTGGTCAACGGCCGCTTCAAGGGTGGCTACATCACGCGCCGCTACGGCACGCCGGCCGATGGCGTGCATGCACTGCAGCTCGAAATGGCACAGTTCGCTTACATGAACGAAGCCGATCCGGAGTCGTTCGATGCGGCACGCGCCGCGCCACTCGCGCGCGTGCTCGAGCGGCTCGTGATCGCGCTGTCCGAGTGGCGTCCATCGCGAGCATGACGATCGTCCGGCGATGATTCGCGTCTACGTCGCCCGCCAGCGCTACGACGCGTATCTCGTGGCCGACCGGCTGAACCAGGCCGGGATCCGCGCGCA
>DATEIQ010000251.1:0-3416 GCA_035278845.1 Casimicrobiaceae bacterium
AGGGCGCTGCGAATCACGTCGGCCACCTCTTCCGCCGTCTCGACCCGGTCGGTCGCGACGTCGATCGCCCCGACCAGCACGTCCTTCCCCTCGAGCAGCCCGATCAGCTCGATCGGGACGTGCGAATGCGCGCATTCGAGCGACACCTGGTCGATCTTCGACGACGCGAGCCGCGGAAACGTCTGCTCGTATTGCCGCCACTCGTTCCCGAGTGACTGCTTCCATTCGATGTTGGCCTTGATGCCATAGCCATAGCAAATGTGCACCGCCTTGGTGCAATCGAGCCCGGCTGCCGCACGTTCCAGCGTCGCGATCCCCCAGTCTCGCACCTCGTCGAAGTAGACGTTGAAGGCCGGCTCGTCGAACTGGATGACGTCGATGCCGGCCGCGGCGATCGCCCGTGCTTCCTCGTTCAGGATTTCGGCGAAGGCCCAGGCGAGCTTTTCCCTGCTGCCGTAATGCGCATCGTGCAGCGTGTCGACCATCGTCATCGGTCCCGGAAGCGTGAACTTGGTCCGGAGCGCCGTCTGCGAGCGCAGGAACGCGGCGTCGTCGACGAACACCGGCCGGCGGCGGGCGACGGCGCCGACGACGACCGGCACGGCGGCGTCGTAGCGGTTGCGGATCCGCACCGTCTTGCGGTGCTCGAAATCGACGCCGTCCAGCGCCTCGATGAACGTCGTGACGAAGTGACGGCGCGTCTGCTCTCCGTCCGACACCACGTCGATGCCCGCCTGTTCCTGATCACGCAGCACGAGGCGGACGGCGTCGCGCTTGGCTTCCGCGAGCGCGTCGCCGTCGAGTTTCCATGCAGCCCACAGCGCCTCGGGCTCGGCAAGCCACGAGGGCTTTGGCAGGCTTCCCGCGATCGTCGTCCGCAGTTTCGTTGACATGGCAGGTTTCCTCGTTCCGCCGCGTGGCGGCAGTGCGGTGGCAGTCGCGGCCAGTATAGACGGCACGACGGCATGCTTGACGCTTAACCGCGATGCCGCTTACCTTTCGCCGTCGCGCTCGGAGCGCCGATCGAGCGCGACGCACATTCCCGCCATGCAGATCCTGTTCGCCGATCACGATTTTCCCCACATCGACCTCGAGCGCGAGATCTTCAGCGCCGCGGGTCTCGATCTCCGGGTCGCCCAGTGCAAAAGCGAGGCACAGGTCGTCGATGCCGCGCGGGGGTGCGTGGCGATATTGCTGCAATACGCGCCGATCGGCGCGGCCGTCGTCGACGCGCTGCCGCAACTCGGGCTCGTGAGCCGCATCGGCGCGGGATTCGACACCGTCGACGTCGACGCATGCCGGGCGAGCGGCGTCTGGGTGGCCAATTCGCCCGACTACGGCGTTGGCGAGGTTGCGACGCATGCGCTGGCGTTGGCGCTTTCGTCGCTGCGCAACGTCGTCCGCTACGACCGCGACATCGAGCGCGGGAACTGGCATTACCTCTCCGCCGGCATGCTGCGCCGCCCCGCGGAGCTTTCGCTCGGGATCGTCGGCCTCGGGCGCATCGGCAAACGGATGGCGCATGTCTCGCGCAACGTGTTCAAGCGCGTGATCGCCTTCGACCCGTTCCTGATCGACGGCGATTTCCCCGCCTATGTCGAGCGTGCGCCGGACCTCGCGACGCTGGCTGCGCAATCGGACGTCGTATCGCTGCACACGCCGCTGGACGCGACGACGCGGGGGATGATCGACGGTCGCTTCTTCGCCGCGGCGAAGCCGGGGCTGACGCTCGTCAACACGTCGCGCGGCGCGGTGGTGAACATCACCGACCTGATCGCGGCGCTCGAGGCCGGGACCATTCGCGGTGCGGCGCTCGACGTGCTGCCGGAGGAGCCGGTGCCGCCCGACTCGAAACTCGTCGCCGATCCGCGTGTCATCCTGACGCCGCACGCGGCGTTCTACTCGGTGGAGGCCGAGCGCGAGCTGCGGCGCAAGGCGGCGCAGAACATCGTCACATGGACGCGCACCGGACGTCCCGACTATCCGGTCGTGCACGGAACGCGCAGGCCGTGAAAATGGACAACGAGCGGGCGGCGATGCAGCGGCCGCGGCAAAGGAGGCGGCCATGGCCGCGGTGAATATCACCGGCGTTCACAAGTGGTTCGGCACCACGCACGTGATACGCGGCGTCGACGTCGGCATCGCCGACGGTGAGTTTTGCGTGCTGGTCGGCCCCTCGGGGTGCGGCAAGTCCACGCTGTTGCGAATGATCGCGGGGCTCGAGGAGATCACCGAGGGCGACATCGCCATCGGCGGCAAGGTCGTCAATCGCGTGCAGCCGAAGGAGCGCGACATCGCGATGGTGTTCCAGAACTACGCGCTGTATCCGCACATGACGGTGCGCGACAACATGTCGTTCGCGCTCAAGCTCGCGAAGCGCGGCAGCACCGACATCGCCGAGCGCGTCGCGCGCGCGGCGGAAATCCTCGGGCTCGCCGCGTTGCTCGACCGGTATCCGCGCCAGCTTTCGGGCGGCCAGCGGCAGCGCGTCGCAATGGGACGCGCGATCGTGCGCGACCCGCAGGTATTCCTGTTCGACGAACCGCTGTCGAACCTCGACGCCAAGCTTCGCGTGCAGATGCGCACCGAGATCAAGGAGCTGCACCAGCGCCTCAAGACGACGTCGATCTACGTGACGCATGACCAGATCGAGGCGATGACGATGGCCGATCGCATCGTCGTGATGCGCGACGGCATCGTCGAGCAGATCGGCAGTCCGCTGACGCTCTACGATACGCCGGTGAACACGTTCGTCGCCGCCTTCATCGGCTCGCCCGCGATGAACCTGATCCCCGGCGTGGCGCGCGTCGACGGCGCGGCGCCGGGCGTGGAGTTCGACGGCGGCGTCGTGCTGCCACTGCCGGCGGCCGCGCGGCCGACGAACGGCCAGCGCGTGCTTTACGGCATGCGGCCCGAGCACTGCGTGGTGGCGCAGAATGCGGGCTTGCCGGCGGAGGTGGTCGTGGTCGAGCCGACCGGCGCCGACACGCAGCTTTTCTGCCGCTTCAACGGCCAGGAGCTCACGTCGCTGGTGCGCGACCGCGTGAGCTGCCGCGCCGGCGACCGGATCGGGCTCGTGCCGGACGTCGCGCGCGCACACTTGTTCGACGCGGCGAGCGGAGCGCGGCTCGCCGCCTGATGTCATTCACCGAGCGTCATCAACAACATCGTGCAGAAGGAGGAGTCGTGAGCGAATTCAAGCGTCGCAAGTTTCTGAAGACGTCGGCGGGATTGGCGGCGGGCGCCGCGGCCGGGCCGCTGATCTGGGTGAAGGACGCCCATGCGCAGGCCTGGAACAACACGCCGGAGAAGGGCGCGAAGCTGCGCGTGCTGCGGTGGAGCCGCTTCGTCCAGGGCGACATCGACCAGTACATGAAGAACGTCGAGAAGTTCAAGGCCAAGTACAACATCGACGT
>DATEIQ010000252.1:0-4443 GCA_035278845.1 Casimicrobiaceae bacterium
ACGCGGCGGCGCCATTTGAGAATCGCCACCGCTCTCTCGTTTTTCGCGTCGACCGGGGCATGGGCGGCGTGGGAATGGAACTTCCAGCCGGCAGTGACGCCGCTCGCGCGGGAGATCATCAGCCTGCACGGCCTGATCTTCTGGATCTGCGTCGTGATCTTCATCGGCGTGTTCGGCACGATGTT
The DNA here is from genome assembly GCA_035278845.1 of Casimicrobiaceae bacterium. GTDB lineage: Bacteria > Pseudomonadota > Gammaproteobacteria > Burkholderiales > Casimicrobiaceae > VBCG01. The sequence continues at coordinate 186 of DATEIQ010000252.1, forward strand.
CTATTCGCTGTTCAAGCACCGCAAGTCGATCGGCCACCAGGCGGTGCAGTTCCACGAGAACACGACGGTCGAGGTCGTCTGGACCGTCATTCCGTTCCTGATCCTGCTGTTCATGGCGTACCCCGCAACGAAGACGATCCTCGCCGCGCACGACACGTCGGCGCCGGACATGACGATCAAGATCACCGGCTACCAGTGGAAGTGGGGCTACGACTACCTGCAGGACGGCTTCGGCTACTACTCGCAACTCGCCACGCCGCTCGCGCAGATCGAGGGCCGCGCCCCGAAGAACGAGAACTATCTGCTCGAGGTCGACAACCCGCTCGTCGTCCCCGTCGACGCGAAGGTTCGTGTGCTCGTTACCGCCAACGACGTCATCCACGCCTGGTGGGTGCCCGCGCTCGGCGTCAAGCAGGACGCGATCCCCGGCTTCGTGCGTGACGTGTGGTTCCGTGCCGAGAAGGTCGGAACGTACCGCGGCCAGTGCGCCGAGCTCTGCGGCAAGGAGCACGGATTCATGCCGATCGTCGTCGAGGTGAAGTCGAAGGAGGACTACGCGAAGTGGGCCGGCGAGCAGAAGCAGAAGCTGCAGGCCGCGGCCGACGACCCGAACAAGGTATGGGATCTGAAAGCGCTCGTCGCGCACGGCGAGCAGGTTTTCAACACCAACTGCGCCGCGTGCCACCAGGCGAACGGCTCGGGCAACACCGCGCTCGGCGCGCCCGCGCTCGTCTCCGACAAGGTGGTGCTGGGACCTGCACAGCACCAGATCGACGTCGTGCTGAACGGCCAGAACAACGGCAAGATGCCGCCGTGGAAGCACCTGTCCGACGTCGACATCGCGTCGGTGATCAGTTACACGCGCAACAGCTGGGGCAACAAGGCGAGCGAAGGCGTCGTCCAGCCCTCCGAAGTCAAAGCCGAACGGAAGTAAGGAGTCGTCATGAGCAGTGTTCCGCACGATCTCGTCGTCGGTGGTCATCCGCACGCGCACGATGACCACGCGCATCACCCCAAGGGGATCATGCGCTGGATCACGACGACGAACCACAAGGACATCGGCACGCTCTACCTGTGGTTCTCGTTCACGATGTTCCTGGTCGGCGGCGTCATGGCGCTCACGATCCGCAGCGAGCTGTTCCACCCGGGCCTGCAGATCGTCGACCCCGAGTTCTTCAACTCCATGACGACGCTGCACGGGCTCATCATGATTTTCGGGGCGCTGATGCCGGGCGCCGTTGGCTTCGCGAACTGGCTGATCCCGATGCAGATTGGCGCGCCGGACATGGCGTTCGCGCGGATGAACAACTGGAGCTTCTGGCTGCTGCCGCCGGCGGCGATCATGCTGCTGCTGTCGCTGTTCGTTCCGGGCGGCGCGGCGTCGGGCGGCTGGACGATGTACCCGCCGCTGACCGTGCAGTCGGGCATGGGCATGGATCTGACGATCTTCGCCGTCCACATCATGGGCGCATCGTCGATCATGGGCTCGATCAACATCGTCACCACGATCCTGAACCTGCGCGCGCCCGGCATGACGCTGATGAAGATGCCGCTGTTCTGCTGGACGTGTCTCATCACCGCGTACCTGCTGATCGCGGTGATGCCGGTGCTCGCGGGCGCCGTGACGATGCTGCTGACCGACCGCCACTTCGGCACGTCCTTCTTCAACGCGGCGGGCGGCGGCGATCCGGTGCTGTTCCAGCACGTGTTCTGGTTCTTCGGCCACCCCGAGGTTTACATCATCATCCTGCCGGCGTTCGGAATCATCTCGGAAATCATTCCGGCGTTCTCGCGCAAGCCGCTGTTCGGCTACGCGTCGATGGTGTACGCGGTGGCGGCCATCGCGATCCTGTCGTTCCTGGTATGGGCGCACCACATGTTTACCACCGGCATGCCGGCGGCCAGCATCCTGTTCTACATGTACGCGACGATGCTGATCGCGGTGCCGACGGGCGTGAAAGTGTTCAACTGGCTCGCGACAATGTGGAAGGGTGCGATCTCGCTCGAGGCCCCGATGCTGTTCGCGCTGGGCTTCCTGTTCCTGTTCGTCGTCGGCGGCTTCACCGGGCTGATCCTCGCGATCCAGCCGATCGACATTCAATTCCAGGACACGTACTACGTCGTCGCCCACTTCCACTACGTGATGGTGGCAGGCACGCTGTTCGCGTTCTTCGGTGGCGCGTATTACTGGCTGCCCAAGTGGACAGGTCACATGTACGACGAGAAGCTCGCCGACTGGCACTTCTGGCTGTCGTTCATCTTCTTCAACGTCGCGTTCTTCCCGATGCACTTCCTGGGCCTCGCCGGCATGCCGCGGCGCATCCCCGACTACGCGCAGCAGTTCACCGACTGGAACATGGTGTCGACGATCGGCGCGTTCGGCTTCGGCCTGTCGCAGCTCGTATTCCTGACCGCGGTCGTCAAGTGCATCCGCGGGGGCGCGGCCGCGCCCGCAAAACCGTGGGAGGGCGCGACGACGCTCGAATGGACGCTGCCGTCGCCGGCGCCATACCACTCGTTCGAGACGCCGCCCGTCGTCAAGTGAGTACCCTGACCGACACCGGGAAGCAGGCCGTGGAAGACGATCCGCAGCGCAAGGCCGCCATCCGCCGCACCGGCCTGCTGCTGCTCGCCATCGCGCTGCTGTTCTTCTTCGGCATCATCGCGTCGCGGTTCATCGACAGCCCGCTCGTATCGACCGGCGTCATCGGCGGCGCGGTGCTGTTGTACCTGATCGTGGCGATCGGCCGGCACCTCAGGAAATGAGCGCCCCGGTGCACCCGCCGCGCGGCCGCGCCGACGCTCGCGTTGAGGAGATCGCGCGCCGCAACCGCGTGCTGGTCGGCAAGCTCGGCGTCATCGTCGTGGCGATGTTCGGCTTCGGCTACGCGCTGGTGCCGCTCTACGAGAAGATCTGCGAGGTGACGGGCCTTCGCGACATCGACCGCGCAGACACCGCTGTCAACACGCAGGTCGACGCCACGCGCTTCGTGCGCGTCGAGTTCGACACCAACCTCCACGACATGCCGTGGAAGTTCCGCGCGCTGCAGTTCACGGCCGACGTTCATCCGGGCGCGGTGACGCAAGTGGAGTTCGAGGTCGTGAACACCACGGGACACGCGGTCACCGGCCAGGCGATTCCGAGTTACGGGCCGCGCAACGCCGCGCAGTATTTCCGCAAGCTCGACTGTTTCTGCTTCGCGAAGCAGACGCTCGCCGCGGGCGAGACGCGGCGGATGCCGGTCGTGTTCGTGATCGACCCCGCGCTGCCCAAGGACCTGAACACGATCACGCTTTCGTACACGTTCTTTGCCGTCGAAGGTAACGGAACGGCGGCGCGGGCCAAAGCACTCGACCCCGGAGCACCCACGATATGACCACTGCCACCACCGGCGGCAAGCCGTACTACTTCGTGCCGCAGCCGTCGCACTGGCCGATCCTCGGCTCGTGCGCGCTGCTCCTCATGGGGACCGGCGCGGCGTTCTGGTTCAACGGCTACCGCCCGGGACCGTGGGTCGTCCTCGCCGGCTTCTGTGTGCTGGTCGTGATGCTGTTCGGCTGGTTCGGCAAGGTGATCGGCGAATCGGAGGGCCGGCTCTACAACAAGAAGGTCGACATGTCGTTCCGCTGGAGCATGAGCTGGTTCATCTTCAGCGAAGTGATGTTCTTCGCCGCGTTCTTCGGCGCGCTGTTCTACGTCCGCAACGTTTCGGTGCCCGACCTCGGCGGCCCGCTGACCGGCCGGATGCTGTGGCCCGATTACGCCGCGCAATGGCCGACGGTCGGGCCGTACATCCAGCAGCAGTTCTCGCCGATGGGCGCGATCGGCATTCCGCTGCTCAACACGATCATCCTCGTCACGTCGGGCGGCACGCTGACGCTCGCGCACCATGCGCTGAAGGCGGGCCACCGCGGGGCGCTCGAGTTCTGGCTGTTCATCACGATCGCGCTCGGCTTCACGTTCCTGGGTTTCCAGGCCTACGAGTACACGCACGCGTACAGCGAGCTGAACCTCAAGCTGACGACGGGTGTCTACGGGTCGACGTTCTTCATGCTGACCGGCTTCCACGGCGCGCACGTGACGATCGGCGCCATCATGCTGACGGTCATGCTGGTGCGCGCGTTCCGCGGCCATTTCGACGCCGAGCATCATTTCGGCTTCGAGGCGGCCGCGTGGTACTGGCACTTCGTCGACGTCGTGTGGCTGCTGCTGTTCGTGCTCGTGTACTGGCTATAGGCCGCCCGGCGCGATCCAGCC
>DATEIQ010000253.1:0-11439 GCA_035278845.1 Casimicrobiaceae bacterium
CCCGATTGACAATCACGGCCCGGCGCGGGCCTAATCCCCGGCAGCATCGGGCACCCCGTGCAGCGCGCGCCGGCGGGTCGCGCAGCCCGCGCACAATAACGTTCCCGTTCTCTTTTCCGGAGGTTTTACGATGAAGCTCCCATCCTCGCTGACCGCGCTGTGCGCGGCCGTCGCGCTGGCGGTCGCGCCCGGCGCCTTCGCGCAACAGCCGATCGTCATCAAGTTCAGTCACGTCGTGGCCGTCGACACGCCCAAGGGCAAAGGCGCCGAGCAGTTCAAGAAGCTCGCCGAGGAGCGCACGAAGGGACGCGTGAAGGTCGAGGTCTATCCGAATAGCTCGCTGTTCAAGGACGGCGAGGAGATGGAGGCGCTGCAGCTCGGCAGCGTGCAGATGCTCGCGCCGTCGGTGTCGAAGTTCGGGCCGCTCGGCGCTCGCGAGTTCGAGATCTTCGACATTCCCTACATTTTCGACAGCTACGACGACCTGCACAAGGTAACGCAGGGCCCGGTCGGGCAGGCGCTGTTCAAGAAGCTCGAGTCGAAGGGCATCACGGGCCTCGCCTACTGGGACAACGGCTTCAAGGAAATCAGCGCCAACAAGCCGCTGCGGAAGCCGGAAGATGCGAAGGGCCTCAAGTTCCGCATCCAGTCGTCGAAGGTCCTGGGCGACCAGATCAAGGCGTTCGGCGGTCTGCCGCAGGTGATGGCGTTCTCCGAGGTCTACCAGGCACTGCAGACCGGCGTCGTCGACGGCCAGGAAAACACGCCGTCGAACTTCTACACGCAGAAGATGCACGAGGTGCAGAAGTACCTGACGCTGACCGATCACGGCGTCATCGAATACGCGGTGATCGTGAACAAGAAGTTCTGGGACGGCCTGCCGGCCGACGTCCGCACGACGCTCGATGGCGCGATGAAGGACGCGACGAAGTACGCGAACGACATCGCCAAGAAGGAAAACGACGACGCGCTCGCGGCCGTCAAGGCGTCGGGCAAGACGGAGATCATCACGCTCACGCCCGCCGAGAAGGAGGCGTGGAAGAAGGCGGCGCTCGTCGTGCACAAGGAAAACGAGTCGCGGGTCGGCAAGGACACGCTCGCACTCGTCTACAAGGAAACCGGCTTCAAGCCGTAATCGCCGTCGGAAAGCGTCCACCCGGGGCAGGCCGAGGGAGGAGTGAGATGCTGAAGCTGCTCGACCGCCTCGAGGAAGTGCTGATCACGGTCCTGATGGGCGCGGCGACGATCCTGATCTTCGTCGCCGTCGTCCATCGCTACGCGGCCGGCATGTCGATTCCCGGCGTGCAGGACGCGCTGCTGAAAATCGACCTCTCCTGGGCGCAGGAGCTTTGCATCTACATGTTCGTGTGGATGGCGAAGTTCGGCGCAGCCTATGGCGTCCGCACCGGCATCCACGTCGGCGTCGACGTGATGATCAACCGGCTTCCGCCGGATACGCGCAAGTTCTACGTGCTGTTCGGGCTGCTCGCCGGAGCTGCCTTCACCGGCATCGTCGGCACGCTGGGCGCGACGTTCACGTGGGACATCGCGCACACCGACTCGGTGTCGCCCGACCTCGAGCTGCCGAAGTGGATCGTGTACCTGTGCATCCCGCTCGGCTCGTACCTGATGTGCTTCCGCTTCCTGCAGGTCGCCTGGAGCTTCTGGCGCACGGGCGACCTGCCGCACCATGACGTCGCGCACGTCGAGGGCATCGACGCGCCCGACGTGGTGCCGGACCTGCATCCCGCCGGGGGCGTCAAGTGAGCACGCTCGCTACCCCGGCGCCGGCCGGCGCGCCGCGCTGGCCCGGGTTGATCCCGATCCTCGTCATCGGCATCCCGGTCGCGCTGAAGTTCGTCGGCGTCACCGTCGCCAATCCGTGGATCATCTTCGCGCTGCTCGTCGCGCTGATGCTGACCGGCATGCCGATCTCGATCGCGCTCGGCCTCACGGTGCTCACGTACCTGTTCACGATGACGAGCGTGCCGATCGAATCGGTGGCGCTCAAGCTTTTCACCGGCATCGAGAAGTTCGAGATCATGGCGATCCCGTTCTTCATCCTGGCCGGCAACTTTCTCACGCACGGCGGCGTCGCGCGACGGATGATCGACTTCGCGTCGGCGGTCGTCGGCCACTGGCACGGTGGCCTCGGGTTGGCCGGCGTGATGGCGTGCGCGCTGTTCGCGGCCGTCTCGGGCAGCTCGCCCGCCACCGTCGTCGCGATCGGCTCGATCATCCTGCCGGCAATGATCCGGCAGGGCTTCCCGAACCGTTTCGGCGCCGGCGTCATCACGACGTCGGGGGCGCTCGGCATCCTGATCCCGCCGTCGATCGTCATGGTGATGTACTCGGTCGCGACGAACACGTCGGTCGGCGCGCTGTTCATCGCCGGCATCATCCCGGGGATCGTCCTCGCGACGCTCCTCGGCCTGACCACCTGGTGGCGCGCGCGCAAGAACGACTATCCGCGGCAGCCGCGCGCGACGTGGGGCGAGCGCTGGCACGCGTTCCGCAAGAGCGTGTGGGGACTGTTGCTGATCGTCGTCGTCATCGGCGGCATCTACACCGGCATCTTCACGCCGACGGAAGCGGCAGCGATGAGCGCCGTCTATGCGTTCATCGTCGCGGTATTCGTCTACAAGGACATGCCGCTGTCGCGCGTGCCGAAGGTGCTGCTCGACTCGGCGAACATGAGCGCGATGCTGCTCTACATCATCACGAACGCGGTGATGTTCAGCTACCTGATGACATCGGAGAACATCCCGCAGGCGATGGCCGCGTGGATGCTCGACCAGGGACTCGGCGCGATTACGTTCCTGCTGGTCGTCAACGTTCTGCTGCTGCTCGCCGGCAACGTGATGGAGCCGTCGTCGATCGTGCTGATCATGGCGCCGATCCTGTTCCCGGTGGCGATGAAGCTCGGCATCGATCCGATCCACTTCGGCATCATCATGGTGGTGAACATGGAAGTCGGCATGTGCCACCCGCCGGTGGGGCTCAACCTCTACGTCGCGTCCGGCATCACGCGAATGGGCATCACCGAGCTCACGATCGCCGTGTGGCCGTGGCTATTGACGATGCTCGTGTTCCTCGTCGTCGTTACGTACTGGCCGGCGATGTCGATCTGGCTGCCGAAAGCGCTCGGCATGCTCTGATCCGCAGGCAAAACCCGCCCTGCAGCCGGGGCTCCTATGGTAAAATCTTGGATTTGCTCGATTTTCCTGCGGAGCTTGCGCACATGGCGGTTGAACGCACCCTTTCGATCATCAAGCCCGACGCGGTGGCCAAGAACGCCATCGGCGAGATCTACGCCCGCTTCGAGAAAGCGGGACTGCGGATCGCGGCGGCGAGGATGATCCGGCTGTCCCGTGAGGACGCGGAAGGCTTCTACGCCGTTCACCGCGAGCGGCCGTTCTTTCGCGACCTCGTCGATTTCATGATTACCGGCCCGGTGATGGTACAGGTGCTGGAAGGCGACAACGCGATCGCGAGGAACCGCGAGCTGATGGGCGCCACCGATCCGAAAAAGGCGGCGCCGGGAACGATCCGCGCCGACTTCGCGCAGTCGATCGACGCGAACGCCGTGCACGGCTCGGACGGCCCTGAAACGGCGGCCATGGAGATCGCGTACTTCTTTCCGGCCCACGCGATCTACCGGCGGTAAGCCGGCCGCGCCCGCGCGCGTGCCGCCGCATCCTTCGCTGCACCGATGACGACGTTCGCTGCACCGATGACGAACCTGCTCGACCTCGATACCGCGGCACTCGCGCAATGGCTCGGCGAGCGCGGGCAGAAGCCGTTTCGCGCGCGGCAGGTGTCGCGCTGGGTGCACCAGCGCTTCGCCGGCGATTTCGCGACGATGACCGATCTCGCGAAGCCGCTGCGCGAATTGCTCGCGGCCGCAGCGGAAATTCGCGCGCCGCGCGTGCTGCGCGACACGACGGCGGCCGACGGCACGCGCAAGTGGCTGCTCGACGCGGGCAACGGCAATGCGGTCGAAGCGGTCTACATCCCCGAGGACGATCGCGGCACGCTGTGCGTCTCGTCGCAGGCCGGCTGCGCGCTGGACTGCGCGTTCTGCTCGACCGGCCGGCAAGGCTTCAACCGCAACCTGTCGACCGGCGAGATCGTCGGCCAGCTGTGGCATGCGAACCGTACGCTGCTCGCCGACGGGATCAGCGCACCGTGGGTCGAAGCCGGGCGCGCACCGATCACGAACGTGGTGATGATGGGCATGGGCGAGCCGCTGGCGAACTTCGACAACGTCGTGTCCGCGCTGAGGCTGTTTCTCGACGACAACGCCTACGGCCTGTCGCGGCGGCGCGTCACGCTGTCGACGTCGGGCCTCGTGCCGTGGATCGACCGGCTGCGCGACGAATGCCCGGTGGCGCTCGCGGTCTCGCTGCACGCGCCCACCAACGAGCTGCGCGACCGGCTCGTGCCCATCAACCGCAAGCATCCGCTCGCCGAGCTGATGGCCGCGTGCGTGCGCTACCTCGAGCGCGCGCCGCGCGATTTCGTCACGTTCGAATACGTGATGCTCGACGGCGTGAACGACCAGCCCGCGCATGCGCATGCGCTCGCGACGCTCGTCCGCGACGTTTCGTGCAAGATCAACCTGATTCCGTTCAACCCCTTCGCGGGCAGCGGGTTTGCGACGACGCCGCGCGAGCGCATCCGCGCGTTTGCGGGCGCGCTGCAGGACGCCGGCATCGTCACGACGATCCGCCGCACGCGCGGCGACGACATCGACGCGGCGTGCGGACAGCTCGCGGGGCAGGTGCGCGACCGTACGAAGCGGCGGCTGGCGACGCGCATCCCGGTCGCCGTCGCGCGCTGAACAAGCTTTCCTTCGGGGTCTCTCGCATGAACCGTCTGCTGCCGCCCCTGCTCGTCGCCGGCGCGCTGATCCTCGCCGGATGCGCATCCACCAAGCCGGCGACGCCGCCCGCGCCGCCGCCGCCCGACCGCACGCCGGTCAAGGTTCAGGAAGCGTCGCCGCAGGAGCGCGCGGTGATCCGCACGGATCTCGCCGCCGGGTATTACGAGCGCGGGCAGATGGACGTGGCGCTGGAAGAACTTGGCGCCGCCAAGGCGCTCGACCCGAACTATCCGAAGCTCTACAACATCTACGGCCTCGTGTATGCAATGCTCGGCGAGCGCAGCAAGGCGGAAGAGAGCTTCCGCCAGGCGGTGGCGCTCGCGCCGAACGATTCGGAAATCCGCGCGAACTGGGGTGCCTACCTGTGCGCGACGGGGCGTGAGCGCGAGGCGATGCCCGAATTCGAGCAGGCGATCCGCGATCCGCTGTTCAAGAAGCAGGAGATCGCGCTCATCAATGCCGGCAAGTGCAGCGCGTCGCTCGGCCAGACGCAGGTCGCCGAGGATTACCTGCGCCGCGCGCTGACGGCCTCGCCCGGCAATCCGGTCGCCGCCTACAACCTCGCGCTGCTCGCATACCGCCAATCGCGCGTCGGCGAAGCGCGCGCGTGGATGCGCCCCGTGATGCAGCAGGCGAATCCGCCGGCCGAAGCGCTTTATCTCGGCGCATGCATCGAGCGCAAGCAGGGTGACCGCGAAGCCGAGCGCTCGTACGAGTCGCAGCTTCGGAACCGCTGGCCCGACTCGCCCGAGGCGAAGGCGCTCGCCGGCGGTACGTGCGAGTGACGGATCCGATCGAAGCGGCGGAGAGCGCCTACCCGCACCCCCCCGCGACGGCAGGCGCGAAGCTGCGCGAGGCGCGCGAGGCGGCGGGATGGTCGATCGGCGATGTCGCCGCGCAGTTGAAGCTCGCGCCGCGCCAGGTGGCGGCGCTCGAGGAAGACGATTGGGCCCGCCTGCCGGGACGCACGTTCATACGCGGCTTCGCGCGCAACTACGCGCGCTTTCTCGCACTCGATCCCGATACGGTGCTCGCGCTCCTGCCGCCGCCCGAGCATGCGCCGGCGCTCGAGCGCCCGTCGTTCGCGGCGGCGCGCCGGCCGATGGGAGAGATTCCCGTCGAGCGCGCGGCAAAACCGTCCGCGGTCCGCTGGCTGGTTCCGCTGCTTCTGCTCGTTCTCGCCGCCGCTTACGGCTTCTACGAATACACGCGACAGAAAGCGATCACGTATCGCGACGGCCCGCTGCCCGCTGCGAGCGCGCCGGCCGCCGCCGGGAATCCTGCCGCCACACCGGCTGCGCCCGCGTCGGCTACGACGGCGCTTCCCAATCCGCTCACGGACGCAGCGCCCGGCGCGCCGGCTGAACCTGCGTCCGATCGCGGCAACGCCGCGCCCGCGGCGGCGAGCGATGCGGCGCCCGTCGCGGCACCCGCGTCGCAACCGCCGCCGGCATCTTCCGCCGCACCGGGAACGGATGCCACGCTCGTCCTCGCGTTCAAGGGGACGTCGTGGGCTGAAGTGCGCGACGCGAACGGCCGCGTGATCCTGCAGATGACCGGCGGCGCCGGCATGACGCAAACGGTCAACGGCACGCCGCCGTTCGAGCTCGCGCTCGGCAACGCACCCGACGTCGCGGTCACCTTTCGCGGGCAAGCGCTCGACCTCGCGCCGTACACGCGCGGCAACGTCGCGCGTGTCTCGCTGCGCTGAGGCGATCGTGAGCGACGAGCGGTCGAGCGCAATGGGCAAAGCGCTGCAGGCAGTGCGCGGCATGAACGACGTCCTTCCGGACGAGGCGTCGGCGTGGCACCAGTTCGAGGAAGCCGCGCGCGACGTGTTCGAGCGTTACGGGTACCGCAACCTGCGCGTGCCGATCGTCGAGCCGACGCCGCTGTTCGTACGCGGCATCGGCGAGCACACCGACGTCGTCGAAAAGGAGATGTACACGTTCGAGGACAAGCTGAACGGCGAGAGCCTGACGCTGCGTCCGGAAGCGACGGCGGGCATCGTCCGCGCGGCGATCGAGCACAACCTCACGTACGAGCGGCCGTTGCGCGTGTGGACTGCAGGACCGATGTTTCGCCACGAGCGGCCGCAGAAGGGCCGCTATCGCCAGTTCCATCAGCTCGACGTCGAGGCGCTCGGCTTTCCGGGCCCGGACGTCGACGCCGAGCAGATCGTGATGCTCGCGCGGCTGTGGCGCATGCTCGGCCTCGCCGACATCACGCTCGCGATCAACTCGATCGGCGATCCCGGCGAACGGCGCGCGCATCGCGCGGCGCTGATCGCGCATTTCGAGCGCCACCGCGAACTGCTCGACGCCGATTCGCAGCGCCGGCTGCACGCGAACCCGTTGCGCATACTCGACAGCAAGCATCCGCCGCTGCAGGAAGCGATCGCGGCCGCGCCGCGGCTCGTCGATCAGCTCGGCGATGCGTCACGCGCGCATTTCGAGGCGTTCACCGCGCTGCTCGACGAAGCCGGCATTCGCTACACGATCGAGCCGCGCCTCGTGCGCGGGCTCGACTACTACAACCGCACGGTGTTCGAATGGATCTCCGGCGCGCTCGGCGCGCAGGGCACCGTGGCCGGCGGCGGCCGCTACGACGGCCTGTTCGAGGCGCTCGGCGGCAAACCGACGCACGCATGCGGATTCGCGATCGGCGTCGAGCGGATGATCATGCTGCTGACGGCGCACGGACGGCTGCGCGTGCACGCGCCCGACGGCTATGTCGTGCATGTCGGCGCGCAAGCAGCGGCGCTCGCGCGCCGCGCCGCGGAAACGCTGCGCGACCACGGCGCGTCGGTCGTGCTGCACGCCGGCGGCGGCAGCTTCAAATCGCAGATGAAGAAGGCGGATGCGAGCGGCGCGCGCCTTGCGGTGATCGTCGGCGACGACGAGGCGGCCGCGGGCAGCGTTGCCATCAAGACACTGCGCGACGGCGGCGCCCAGGTCAGCGTTCCCCTCGCCGACCTGCCGGCCCGCTTCGCGGCGCTCAATACGTCGAAGGATGAATATGGCTGTCTATGACCTCGAAGAGCAGGAGCAGATCGACGAGCTGAAGGCGTGGTGGGCGCGATACGGATCCGCGATCACCGCCGGCTTGATTCTCGGGCTGCTCGTGATCGCCGGCGTGCAGGGCTGGCGCTGGTGGAACGGCAAGCGTGCCGAGGATGCGTCGGTGCTGTACACGGCGGTTTCCGACGCGGTGCGCGCGAAGGACGCCGCAAAAGCGAAAGATGCCGCGCTGTCGATCACCGACCGCTACGGGTCCACCGCCTACGCGCCGCGCGCGGCGCTGCTGTATGCGAAGCTGCTCTACGACACCGGCGACCGCGCGGGCGCGAAGGCGCAATACCAATGGGTCGTCGAGCATGCCAAGGAGGACGAGGTGCGCGCGATCGGACGCTATCGCCTCGCGCAAGTGCAGATGGACGAGAAGCAATACGACACGGCGCTCGCGACGATCGATGCCGTGCATCCGGCGAGCTTCGACGGACTCTATGCGGATCTGCGCGGCGACGCGCTCGCTGCGGCCGGGCGCGCCGCGGAGGCACGCACCGCCTACGAGAACGCGCTGGCGAAGCTCGATCCCAAGTCGCCGTATCGCAGCTTCGTTCAGGTGAAGCACGACGCGCTCGGCGGCGTCGCGAAGCAGCCGGCGAATGCAGCACCGGAAAAGGCGACATCCTGGAAAACGGCACCCGAAAAAGCGGCGTCCGAGACGACGCCACCCGAGAAAGCGGCCGCCGGAGCGGCCAAATGACGTTTCGCGCGCATCGCGCCGCCGGCGCGGCGCTCGCTGCGGCAAAGTTCTGCGTGGGTTGCGCGTCGCTGTCGGAATCGCCGCTCACGTCGTGGATGACGTGGATTCCTGCGCCCTCGTTCGCCTGGCTGACGGGAGGCAGCCACAAGCCCGGCCCGCTTCCGCAACTCGAGGCGAAGGTGACGCCGCGCATCGCATGGCAGCAGAGCGTGGGCCGCGCCGCACCGGGCATCGCGCCCGCCGTCACGTCGTCGGCGATCTATGCGGCTGCTACCGACGGGACGCTGATGCGGCTCGACGTCGCCACCGGTCGCGTCGTATGGAAGGCAAGCGCGAACAAGCCGTTGTCGGCCGGGCCGGGCGCGGGCGACAGCGTCGTCGTCGTCGGCACCGCGAAGGGCGAGGTGCTCGCGTTCGACACCGACGGCAAGCCGCTGTGGACGGCCTACGTGTCGAGCGAGGTGATCGCGCCGCCGCGCGTGTCCGGCACGATCGTCATCGTGTTCTCAGGCGACGGGCGCATCTACGGCCTTGCCGCAGCGGATGGCAAGACGGCGTGGGTCGATCAGCGGATCAATCCGCCGCTCACCGTGCGCAACGCCGCGGGCGGTGTCGTATCGCGCGGCGGTCTGCTCGTCGGAACGCCGGGCGGCAGGCTGCTCGCGGTCGACACGCAGACCGGAACGGTTGCATGGGAGGGCGCGGTTGCCACGCCGAGAGGCGCCACCGAGCTCGAGCGCATCGCCGACGTGACGAGCCTTCCGTACGTCGACGAGAAGGAAGTGTGCGCAGCGGCCTACCAGGGACGCGTCGCGTGCTTCGAGCTCGTGCGCGGGTCGCTGATCTGGTCGCGCGATGTGTCGAGCCTCGCCGGCATCACGGCCGACGCGCAGCGCCTTTACGTCGTCGACGACAAGGGTGTCGTGCACGCGTTCGACCGCAGCAACGGCGCATCAATCTGGAAACAGGACGTGCTCGCGAAGCGGCGCATCGGCGGGCCGCAGCTCGTCGGTGACGATCTCGGCGTCGTCGACGTCGAAGGCTATCTGCACGTGCTCTCGCGCACCGACGGCGCATACATAGGACGCCTCGCCACCGACGGCAGCCTCGCGACCGCGCAGCCGATCGCGCTCGGCGGCGGACTGCTCTGGCAATCGGAGAAGGGCACTGTCTTCTCGGTGGTGGCGCGGTAGCGCATGCTGCCCACCCTGGCCCTCGTCGGCCGACCGAACGTCGGCAAGTCGACGCTGTTCAATCGGCTCACGAAGACGCGCAACGCGCTGGTCGCGGATCTGCCGGGCCTCACACGCGACCGGCACTATGGGCGTGCGCGCGTCGGCGAACGCGAGTTCATCGTGGTCGATACCGGCGGCTTCGAGCCCGTCGCGACGTCGGGCATCCTGTTCGAAATGGCGAAGCAGGCGAAGGCCGCGATCGCCGAAGCGGACGCGGTGATCTTCATCGTCGACGCGCGCACGGGGCTCGCGCCGCAGGACCGCGCGATTGCCGAATTGCTGCGCAAGTCGGGGCGTCCGGTGGTGCTCGCGGTCAACAAGGCCGAAGGGCTGGACGGCGGGCGCGCAACGGCCGAGTTTCACGAGCTCGGCCTCGGCGAGCCCTATCCGATCTCGGCCGCGCACGGCGAGAACGTGCGCGACCTGGTCGACATCGCGCTCGACCGCGTTCCACGAACACCTGCGAACGCTCGAGACGCGGAAGAGGGCGACGCGGAAGAGGGCGACGCGAATGCCCGCCGCATACGAGTCGCGGTCGTCGGGCGCCCGAACGTCGGCAAGTCGACACTCGTCAATGCGCTCGTCGGCGAGGAGCGCGTGATCGCGTTCGACGAACCCGGCACCACGCGCGATGCGATCCGCCTCGACTTCGAGCGCGGCGAGCGCCGCTACACCGTGATCGACACCGCGGGCGTACGCCGGCGCGGCAAGGTGAGCGAGACCGTCGAGAAGTTTTCGGTCATCAAGACGCTGCAGGCGATCGAGGACGCGCACGTGGTGGTTTTGCTGCTCGACGCAGTGGCGGGCATTGCCGAGCAGGACGCGCATCTCGCGGGCCACGTTCTCGAGGCCGGCCGCGCACTGGTGGTGGCGATCAACAAGTGGGACGCAGCGGACGCAGAAACGCGCGCGAGCGTGACGCGCGACATCGAGCGCAAGCTCGCCTTTCTCGCGTTCGCCGACCATCGCCACATCGCGGCGCGCGAGGGCCGAGGCGTCTCGGGACTTCTGAAGGCGGTGGATGCGGCCTACGCTGCCGCGATGGCAAAGCTGTCGACGCCGCGCCTTACGCGCACGCTGCAACTCGCCGTGGCGCGGCAGCAGCCGCCGCGCGCCGGCGTCGTCCGTCCGAAGCTGCGCTACGCGCATCAGGGCGGCATGAACCCGCCGCGCGTCATCGTCCACGGCTCGGCACTCGCGCGCGTGCCCGACGCCTACCGCCGTTATCTGGAACGTTTCTTCAGCGAGGCGTTCCAATTGCGGGGCACGCCCCTTAGGATAGAATTCAAGACCGGCGCCAACCCCTACGCGGATTCCGCCGCACGCCGCTAGCTGGCTTTGCCGAACGTTTCAATGGCGCGAGTCCACGATGGGCGCATTCGTTGAAGCGTCCGAAAGTGCGGAAATAACGAAGCGCGGAGCTCGATCGATGAGCAACAAAGGGCAAATGCTACAAGACCCGTTCCTCAATACCCTGCGCAAGGAACACGTGCAGGTTTCCATCTATCTCGTGAACGGCATCAAGCTGCAGGGGCAGATCGAGTCGTTCGA
>DATEIQ010000254.1:0-7413 GCA_035278845.1 Casimicrobiaceae bacterium
GGCGCCGCTACGCAGTGCTGTATTTCGCATCGGTGATCGCCGCGGCGATCACGCAGCTCGTATTCGCGGCGGTGAGCGGCGGCGTGTATCCGACGGTCGGCGCATCGGGCGGCGTGTTCGGGCTTCTGCTCGCCTATGCGATCTACTTCCCGCACAACCGCATCATGCTGCTGTTTCCGCCGGTGCCGATGCCGGCACGCGTCTTCGTCGTCCTGTATGCCGCGCTGGAGCTTTTTCTGGGCGTCACCGGCACGCAGGAAGGCGTCGCGCATTTCGCGCATCTCGGCGGAATGATCGGCGCGTGGTTGTTGCTGCGCCTGTGGCGCGGCGGTGTCCGGCGTCCGTTGCGCTGACATCTGTCGGACGGTTTGACAATCGCGATTCGCGCGTCAATGATGACGAACGTGGCTCCGATAGGAGATCGCCCGCCGATTCGCGACAGTGGCAGAAATCTTGCACTGTATTCGCGAAGCTGCGACAGCGCCTGCGGTTCGCGGGCGTCGCCAGCGGCAACGCCTCGCCGTCGTTCGCGCATGGAGGTGCGCAAATGAAATCCATCCTCGATCCGACTTTCCGCTACACATCGAGCGCAAATACCGATCTGCGCAAGACATTTGCGCGCATCCGGCGCGAGAATCGCAAGCAGTCGCAGCCGGAAAATCCCGAAGGCACTCCGAAGGTCACGCCGATTTTCCGCGGCCAGCGTCCGGCCGCGTGACCCGCGCAATCGGTCCGCGCGGGTAGGCCGTAACGTCCGAATCGGCAAGATTTGCCGACCGGCAACGTTTTTCCGCCTGTCGCGCACGTCGTCGCCGGTTGCGGCGGTTCGAGCTGCGCGCCGCAGGGGCCGTGGTAAAAGACGGCTGGCGCGTGTCGTGGAATCCCGCATGACGACCCTTGTTCGCCGGATGCACTGTGGCTGCACCATCATGCCGCCGGAAATCCTGCGGCAAATCGCCGCACGCGGCACCAAGCGCCAGCGCAACGCCGCGCTCGCCACGCTCGCGACCGACCAGACGCTCCGCATCGCGCGCGCGACGTACGAACTGCTCGAGGCCGGGGCGCACCGCAACCTGCTCGCCGTTCCCGTGGCTGCGAAGCAGCGAACGATCTACGACGCGCAAAATCGCGAAGTACTGCCCGGGCGGGTCGTGCGCAACGAAGGCGCCGCCGCGACCACCGATCGCGAGATCGACGAGGCCTACGACGGCCTCGGCGCGACATTCGATTTCTTCGCCGACGTGTACGGCCGCAATTCCATCGACGATGAAGGACTGCACCTCGACGCGACGGTGCACTATGGACAGGACTACGACAACGCATTCTGGAATGGCCAGCAGATGGTGTTCGGCGACGGGGACGGCGACCTGTTCAACCGGTTCACCGTGTCGCTCGATGTCATCGCGCACGAGCTCGCTCACGGCGTTACCGGCGACGAGGCCAGGCTCGTGTACGTGGGCCAGGCCGGCGCACTGAACGAATCGCTGTCCGACGTTTTCGGGTCGCTCGTCAAGCAATACGCACGCAGGCAGACGGCCGACAAGGCCGACTGGCTGATCGGGGAAGGACTCTTCACCGCGAAGGTGAAGGGCGTCGCGCTGCGATCGATGAAGGCGCCCGGCACGGCCTTCGACGATCCGATCCTCGGCCGCGATCCGCAACCCGCGACGATGGCCGACTACGTGCGCACGTCGGCCGACAACGGCGGCGTGCACACGAACTCCGGCATTCCCAACCATGCGTTCTACCTCGCGGCCACCGCGCTCGGTGGTTACGCGTGGGAAAAAGCCGGTCGCATATGGTACGAGACACTGCGAGACAAGCGTATCAAGCCCACGGCGACGTTTCGGCAGTTCGCGCATTACACGGTGGCGAACGCGGGTCATGTGTTCGGCACGGCGGAGCGCCGCGCCGTCGAGGGGGCGTGGAAGGCGGTCGGCATCACGACCGGAACCTGAGGCGAATCACGCGCGACAGCGCATGGAGGCAGTCATGCGAATCGATTTTCAGGTCGAAGGCGGCATCGCCGCATTCCCAGGACTTGCGAAGCCCGTGTCGATCGACTGTGAACAGCTCCCGGTCGCGGCGACGGAGCGCCTGCGCGATCTCGTGCGGCAGGCCGATTTCTTTGCGCTGCCGCGCAGCGCCCCGGCGCCCGCGGTACCTGATGCGCGCCGCTACACGATCGCCGTCGACGACGGCGGGCGTTGCGGCACCGTGACGGTCACCGAGCCGATCGCCGATCCTGCGTTGCGCGACCTCGTCGCCGAATTGCGCGTCCACGCACGGCAGGCGCGGAGCCGCGCGTGACGGCACGCCGCGCGGGCCCGTGGGTCGCCGCGCTCGCACTGCTATGCCTTGGCGGCTGTGCGGGTGCGCCGCCGGCGGCCCCAGGCCTGACAGGCAAGCCGATCGACGAATTCTTCGACGATCTAAAGGCGGAATTGCGCGAAGTGCATTGGCGCATTCGCAGCAACGTCGCAGCATGCGGTTCGACGGAACCGCGCGAGGTGGACCTGCGCAACGCGACGATTACGCTCGATCTGTCGCGCGTGGGCGAAGCGAGCGTCGATGGCGAGATCCGGCTCGTCGCGCTGCCGCTCGCGGGCTTGTCCGTGTCGCCATTCGCCGCAGCCGCGGCGTCGCGCAAATGGACGCAAGACATCGTGCTGAAGCTCGATGTCGTGGGTCCTGCCCGCATCTACGACATCGGTGAGCGGACGAATGCGACGGGCGCGGTGGCGCGCAGCCTTAACGCGGCGATCGACGGCTTCATGCGCTCGAGCGCGGACGAGCCGTGCATACGGCTGTCCGCGCTCAAGCTGTCGTTCGTGATCGATGTGAGGAGAGAAGCGGGGGGCGGCTTCAAGCTCGTCGTGCCTCCCGCCGAAGTGGGCGTGGATGCCACGCGGCGCGACGTCAACGCGCTCACGCTCACGTGGGACAAGGTGATGTCCAACGCACTACGCTAGGGAAGCCTCGGCACGATCCGGGCGGATCGAGCGGATGCAACCCGCGCGTGGTGCGGATGCGCCTAGTCCGTTCCCCGCATGATGCGCCCCAGCAGGTAACCGGCTGCAGCCGCGATGCCGATCGCCATCAGCGGACGCGCGCTAACGGTATCGGTGACCGCATTGACGAGCGCGGTGTTGCGATCGCGCAGCATCGACGCCTGATCCGACGCCCAATCGAGACCGGCTTTGGCCGTCTCGGTGGCCGTGTCGACGCCGCGGCGTGCGGTGTCGGTCATGCGGTCCATTCGATCCGACGCGGTTTGCGATGCGCGGTCGAGATAATCCTGCGCCCGATCGCCTGCGTCCTGCAGGCGCGAGCGGCCTGTGCTTTCCAGTTTCGCGGTGTCTGCCATGATCCGTCTCCGTTATGAGCCGCCCGCGGCGGCTTTCGCAGCATCGCGGCCGCCGCGAACGCGCGCCATAGGCGAATGGCGCGAATTCGCGTAGGCGGCCGACCGACGTCTATTTGCCTGTGCCCGCGCCGGAGGCGCCGCCGGTGCCGCTGGCGCCCGATGCGCCGCCGGTGCCCGAGTTTCCGGTGCCGGCCGAGCCGGTTGTTCCGGTCGTCCCGGTTCCGGGCGTACCGCTCGCCGTCCCGCCACCGCTCTTGTCGCGCATGGCGGACGAACCGCGGCGTGCGCCGGTCGCGTTGTTGTTGCGCATGCAATCGTTCAACGCGGTGCCGGTCATGCTCGCGCAGGAGGGATAGTGATCACGCACGCAATCGGACATCGCGCGACCGGTCAGATTCGCGCATTGGGCGGTCATGCCGTTGTGCATTCCGCCCGAAGTCGCACTTCGCGCGCCGTTCGATTGCGTGCTGCTCGACGTCTGTGCACCGGCCGCAGTCGCAAGTGCCATTGCCAGCGCAAAAGTCAGGCATTCCAGTTTTCGTGCTCTCATCGCGTACTCCTTTTGAAGTCTCAAAATGACGACGCCCGAATCGGCGCCGTTGCACCGTTGCAGGTAGCAGCGCGCGTGCCATCGTGCCGGGCGGCCGCGCGGTAGAGGAGACGCCGTCGCGCTGATGTCCCGCCGCACGCGCGTCACGATGAAAAATGCGGCGGCGAAAGCGCAAGAATTCCCGATGCGCGGGGTTGTTGCACGTACGAGCGACTTTGCGACCAAGAACCTTTGCGCGGGCTATCGGTTCCAATCCGCTACGTCACAGCCTGCGTCGATATGCCATGAAGCCGAAGACACGCCCGCACGGGGGACCGCGCATTTATCCGTTGCCGCAAAGCCCGACCGGATGGAACGAAGCGTACGAAGGCGAGCGCGCGAGTATCGGCGGTCCCGATGCGGATCCGGAACGACCGGGCGGTGTGCTCGGCGACGCGGGCGGGTTACCGGCGGCGGGCGATCGCGCGCGTCTCGCGCGCCGCGGCAAGCGGCAAAAGCGCTGATTCGCGCGCGCAGCGCTGCACGCGGGCGCGAAAGCACCGAACCCGCAGTACGGTGCTCGGGGCCGTTTCAAGCGCCGCGCGCATCGCGTATCCTTTCGCGAGGCGCCGCACGATCCGGGTACGGCGCTTCTCTCGCGGAGACCACGATGCCGATCCGTTCGCTGCGTTCCATCGTCGAGGGTCGTCCTCCCGTGGTGGCGCCGTCCATCACGACCGTCGTCGATGCGGCGCGGGTCATGAAATCGCACAACGTCGGCGCGCTGCTGGTGGTCGATCACACGCGGCTGATCGGCATCTTCACCGAGCGCGACGCGTTGTTCCGGCTGCTCGCGGAAGGACGCGACCCGCACGCGACGCGCCTGGCCGACGTGATGACGGCGCAGCCGCAAACCATCCACCCCGACGAGCCCTTCGTGCGGGCGTTGCGGATGATGCACGAGGGCAAGTTTCGCCATCTGCCGGTCGTCGAGTTCGATCGTCCGCTCGGCGTCGTCTCGGTTCGCGACGCACTCGACGAGGACCTGTACGAATTGCGCATCGATCTCGAGCAGCGGGAGACGATGGGCGAATAGCGCGCACGGTGCGCGAATGGATCGCGCGGCCTGCTGCGCATCGCAACCAACCCAAGGCGCGGCTGTCGACCCCATAGGTTCGCTTGCGTTGCGGCACTGCACCGCACAAAACCATGGATATCCGACGCGCGTCATACGGGGTCGTCGCTGCGCTCCTCGCGGCGGGTTGTGGCGGGGTCGCTCGGTTTCCGGTCGAGGCGGGCACAGGTCCCGATCCGGCGCTGCCGCCGCCCGCCGCATCGTTGTTGCCGACCGTGCACGTCGCCGAGGCAACGGGCTGGCCGGCCGATGCGCATCCCGACCCCGCGCCCGGGCTCGCCGTCGCTCGATTCGCCGACGGCCTTTCGCATCCGCGCTGGCTCTACGTGCTGCCGAACGGCGACGTCCTCGTCGCCGAGACCGATGCGCCGCCGAAGCCCGAGGACGGCAAGGGCATTCGCGGCTTTTTCATGAAGCAGTTCATGAAGAAGGCGGGCTCGGGCAAGCCCAGCGCGAATCGCATCACGCTGCTTCGCGATGCGAACGGCGACGGTGTCGTCGACGTGCGCGCGGTGTTCCTGCGCAACGTCAATTCACCGTTCGGGATGGCGCTCGTCGGCAATGATTTGTATATCGCGGCCACTGACGCGCTGCTGCGGTTCCACTACAAGCCGGGCGCCACCACCATCGATGGCATCGGCACGAAGGTCGCCGACCTTCCGGCGGGCCCCATCAACCATCACTGGACGAAGAACGTCATCGCGAGTCCCGATGGCAGCAAACTGTACGTAACGGTCGGCTCGAACAGCAACGTGGCCGAGAACGGCATCGACGCGGAAGCGGGTCGCGCCGCGATCTGGGAGTTCGACGTGCGTACCGGACACCATCGCGTGTTCGCGACGGGGCTTCGCAATCCGAACGGTATGGCGTGGGAACCCGCGACAGGCACGCTGTGGACGGCCGTGAACGAGCGCGACGAACTCGGCAGTGACCTCGTCCCCGATTACCTGACGTCGGTGCGCGACGGAGGCTTTTACGGATGGCCCTACAGCTATTACGGCGAGCACGTCGACACGCGCGTCACGCCGCAGCGGCCCGATCTCGTAGCGAAGGCGCTCGTCCCCGATTACGCGCTCGGCCCGCACACGGCATCGCTCGGGCTTGCCAGCGCGACGGGGACCGCGCTTCCTGTCGCGTACCGCAGCGGAATGTTCGTCGGCCGGCACGGCTCGTGGAACCGCAAGCCGCGCAGCGGCTATGATGTGATCTTCGTGCCGTTCGCGGATGGCAAGCCGTCCGGCGTTCCGCTCCCGGTGCTCGATGGATTCCTTTCCGATGACGGCGAGGCGCAGGGGCGGCCAGTCGGCGTCGCAATGGATCATCGTGGCGCGCTGCTCGTCGCGGACGACGTGGGCAATGCGGTCTGGCGCGTGACGAGCGCATCTGCCGGGCGCACGGCGGCACGCTGAAAAGTCGGAAGCATCACATCGGCGATGCGTGAACGCGCGTTGCTCGCGGTGCGGCGCTGCAGGGAGGTGTGTGGGGTTGAATCGGCTCGGGACGTCGGTAATCGCGTGCGCTGCAACGCTTGTCGCGAGTGGCGCGGCAGGGCACGAAACGATCGTCGTGACGGAACCGCCGCCACGGTTTGCACCGCTCGTGACGACCACCGTCGAATATCGCTGGGAAGTGCTCACGCCGCACCTGACCCTCGAACCGCGCGATGTGGGCGCGCGGGTGCTCGCGCCGTCTTTCGGGTCGCGGCGCTTCGATTACGACGCCGTCGAATGGACGAGCGAGCACCGGCTCGTCGGCCGCGTCGCCGATTTCGAGTGCAAGTATTCGGACCTCGGGTTGCCCAATCGATGCGCGACGACCTGGCGCGACGTGTACGTCGACGTGCCGGTGCCGGTGGTGCGGCGCGACTACATCGACGTCGACGTGCTGCAGTGGTCGAAGCGCGACTGGCACACGGTGGTCGACGTGCCGGAGGTCACGTGGACGCGCGAAACGCTCGTCGTGACGTTGCCGGCAGTCGCCATTCCCCGCCCCGGGTCATAATCGGCAGGCGACCGCGCCACTTCCGTTCCTCTCCGGAGCACGTCCATGACTGCGCACGTCTACAAGCTCATCGAACTCGTCGGCTCGTCACCCACCAGCACCGACGACGCGATCCGTAACGCCATTCGCAAGGCATCGGCCACCGTCAAGCACATCGACTGGTTCCAGGTCGTCGAGACGCGCGGCCACGTCGCGGACGGCAACGTCGCCCACTTCCAGGTGACACTGAAGGTCGGCTTCCGGATCGAATAGCGCGCGTCAGCTGAAACCGGCGCGCTCGCCCGGGACCATTCGCACTCGCGGGGCCGTCCGCGCTCGCGCGCTATACCAGCTTGCGCAGCGTCTCCGGATTCTTGATGATCGCCTTGCGCCGGCCTTCGG
>DATEIQ010000255.1:0-8056 GCA_035278845.1 Casimicrobiaceae bacterium
CCGCATTGCCGGCGCCACCCGCGTTGCCGGCACCACCCGCGTTGCCCGCACCGCCCGCGTTACCGGCGCCACCCGCGTTGCCGGCACCACCCGCGTTGCCCGCACCGCCCGCGTTACCGGCGCCACCCGCGTTCGCGACGCCTGGCGTCGGCGCGGTCGGCGTGACCGGACCGGATTGCGTCGATGAACCGCCCAGTTTCACGTCGCCGGCGTCGATCTGCGGCGCGCGATACCGCTCGGCCGGAACGATCGTTCCGGCGGTGTCGTTGCTCGGCGGAAAGATCCCGGTCGACAGTGCGACGATGATCGCCGCGGCAAGCACGCCACCGCCGATCACCACCTTACGTTTGCCGGAGAAACCGTTGTTTTGCTCGCTCATCTCGTTACCCCTCAGAAACGCCCACGGTTGGAAAGCTCGGTGAAGCCCTGTCATGCTGCCGGGGCCTCGACCCCGGGCTTTCTTGAGGTTCGCCTCAAATACACCCGATGCCGCAAAAAGTTGGCGCGCCGAGTCCCTCCCCCGCGCGCTTTGCGGAATATTCGCCAAAACGGATGCCGCCAGGCCTTCCGGCGGGAACGGCTGTGGCAATGCGCGCAACCCGTCGAACAGGCGCCGCAACTCCTCGTACTCCTCGCGGGCATGCGCGTCACGCGCAAGGGCGGCCTCGAGATCGCGAGCTTGGTCTGCCGTGGCCTCGCCGTCGAGAACGGCGTGCATGAGCTCGATTTGTCGGGATCGATTCATGATTAGCGTGATCAGGCCGGGCGGAAATCCTTCAAGGCGTCACGCAACCGGTGACGCGCCTCGAACAACCGCGACTTCACCGTCTTTTCGTCGATTTCAAGGATGTCCGCGATTTCCTGGTAGCTGCATTCGGAAAAATGACGCAGGACGAGCACCGTGCGATCCTTGTGCGAAAGGCTCATGAGCGCGCGCCGAATGTGCCGCGAACGCTCGGCGTCGCCCACCAGCACCTCCGGATTCGCGGTGTCGGCACCCGGAAGGTCGATTTCGTCGTCGAGCCACTCCTCGCGGCCGTGGCGACGCTGCAGATTGAGCGCCTCGTTGACGGCGATCCGATAAATCCAGCTGAAGAACCGGTGCTGACCATCGAACTCATCGAGATGCTCGGCAACCCTCAGAAAGACATCCTGGGCGACGTCACGGGCATCGTCCGCACTGCGGAGGATCCAGAACGCGGCGTTGTAGATCGGCCGCTGATACCGAACCACCAGCTCGGCGAACGCATCCCTGTCGCCCTCGCGATAGCGCGCGACCAGTACCTGATCGACGTCGTTATCCACAATTACACGCGACCGGGCAAAAAGTTGGGAAGCCGGTCCGTCAACCTGCCGACTCGATCTCGAACAATTGGTCGAAGCCGGAATACGTGAAAATGTCGCGCAAATGGGGTTTGAGTCCCACGAGGCGCAGCTTGCCGGCCGAGGCGAGCAGCCGTTTCTGGGTCTTGAGCAGCACACCGAGCCCGGCGCTCGAGATGTAATCGAGCCCGACGCAATCGAGCGTTACCGTTCCCTCCACCTTGTCGAGGAACGCCTGCGCCGTGGGCGATTGCGCCGCGTCGAGCCTGCCGGCGATCACAACGGCGCCGTCCTCCCGGTTTTCGATTGCAAGCATTCTCTCCCCTTCTAGCGAGCTGCGTCGGACATGCGCGCGGATCCTGTTATCCGCAGCGAGATCCGGCTCTCCCGGCGCTCTTTCACGTACTCGTACGTCACCGATTCGGCCAGTCTTCTTATCAGGTGCAGCCCCAGTCCGCCCGGCTTACGCTCCTCAATGGGAGCGTCGATGTCCACGTCGGGCGATCGCGTGATGTCGAACGCCTCGACATCGCGGTCGACCAGCGTCACTTCGACGCCACCGGCGATTGCGGACAGCGTGAGCTGCACCGGCGCCGTGCTGCCGGCGCCATATTTCACCATGTTCGTGAACAATTCTTCCACTGCCAGATCGACGGTCGGCGCAAGTGCGTGGTCGATGCCGAGCTCGGCGAAGGCCTTGGCCGTGAAGTCCACCAGCCCGGGAATCGCCGCGAAGTCGCGCTCGAACTCCGCCGTGCGGCGGTTCTCGGGAAGCCGCTTGACGAAAACGGCGGTCATGTCGTCTTCCTGCTGCGCAGCAGACGCGAACGTGCGCACGCCGTTCATCAGGCCCGCGACGAGACCGGCCATCGAGCCGGCATGCGCCTGCGCGACGAGGTGCTGGACACGCGCTTCCCCGAACGCTTCGCCGCTCGCGTTTTCGTACTCGTACACACCGTCCGACACGACAGTGAGGATGTCGCCGGGTAGCAGCTGCACCTTTGTCGCGGGCCGCAGCGTCGTTACGCGCATGGCCCCCAGAGGAAAGCTCGTCGGTTTGAAGCGCTCGAACGTTCCGGTTGCCGCACGGTACACGAATACCGGGCCCTGGCCGCCGCTGTGGAACGTGAGCTCGTGTGTCGCGAGATCGACGAGACCGATAAACGCAGTGATGAAGCGATCGTCGGCAAGCGTTTCGGCAAGGCGGTCGTTGACCTGGACGAATGCGGTTTCGAGATCGGCGCCGAGCCGGAACGCCATCCGGAGCATCGCGTGCATCTGCGTCACGGACAGCGCGGGCGCGATCCCGTGACCGGTGGCATCGCCGAGAACGACGAGCAGACGTCCGTCGACGAGCGCGAGATCGTACGTGTCGCCGCCGGTGAGCTCGGCGGGCTCGAACATCGCGCCGACATCGTACGCCGTCACTTCGGGCATCGTCGTCGGCAGCGTGCTCATCTGCACCGCGCGCGCCATTTCGAGCGCCTGTCGCATCCGCTCGCCCTCGATCAGCGCCGCCGTCATCCGCACGCGCTGCAGCGCAACCGCGCATTGCGCGGCGAGCGCAGTCGCGAGCGCTTCGTCATAGGCGTCGAACGACCCCGCGCGCTTGTTCAGCACCTGCATCACGCCGACCAGCTCATCCCGGTGATCCACGAGCGGCAGCGTCAACAGCGAGCGCGTGCGGTACCCCGACGCCTTGTCGACACTCGGGTCGAAGCGCGGGTCCGCATAGCAGTCCGGCACGTTGATGATGACGCGCTCGCGCGCGCAGGCGCCGACGATGCCGCTGCCCGACGGCACGCGGATCGGCTTGATACCGGTGGCCACCTCGAGCACGAGCTCGTTGGCGGCAGCGTCGTACAGCCAGACGGAACCGCGCTCCGCGTCCAGCACCTGCTTGGCCGCCGACACGACCTCGCCGAGCATCGTCCCCAAGTCGAACGGCGCCGCGAGCCCGCGCGTGACGCGCAGGATCGCCTCCATGTCGTGCGTCGAAAGCTGCCGCTGCTGTTGTTGTCGTGTCACCCTGGCGGGTCCCCTCGTGCCCCGCGCTGCTTCCGGGATTGACCTGCGCTGCGCCGCGCGTCAGCATAACCGTCCGCCCGAAACCACCGAGGGACTACATGGCTTCCCGCGCGATTGCATCGCTGCTCGTATCGTTCGGCATGGTATCCATACCCGTCAAGCTTTACGCGGCGACGCAGGCGTCGGCCGGTGTTTCGTTCAACCTGCTGCATCGTGCCTGCGGGTCCCGCCTGCGGCAGCAATACGTCTGCCTGAAGGAGGATGTCGTCGTCGAGCGGGCCGACATGGTGAAGGGCTACGAATTTGCCAAGGACCAGTACGTCACGTTCACGCCCGAGGAGCTGACGGCGCTCGGCGAGCAGGCGACACAGACGGTCGAGATCGACGAGTTCGTGCCGGCGGACAGCATCGACCCGATCTATTACGACAAGGCGTACTTCCTCGGCCCCGACAAGGGCGGCGCCAAGCCCTATGCGCTGCTCGTCGAGAGCATGCGGCAGACGGGCCGTACGGCCGTCGGACGGTACGCGGCGCGCGGCAAGCAGTACATCGTGCAGCTCCGTCCGGTCGAAGGGGGCCTCGTCATGCAGCAGCTGCTCTATGCCCCCGAGGTGCGGTCCATCGCCGACGTCGACATCCCCGAGACGCCCGTGCGCGATGCCGAGCTCGGTCTCGCGAAGCAGCTCATCTCGCAAATTTCGACGAATACGTTCGACCCGACGAAATACGACGATGAAGTGAAGAAGCGCATCGAATCGGCGATCGAGCGGAAGCTGGAGGGCCAGGAAATCGCGGTTTCCCCGAGCGCACCGGAGAGCGGCGGACAGGTGATCGACCTGATGGAAGCGCTGAAGGCCAGCCTGGCAAAGACGACGGCCAAGCGCGGCAAGGCACCTGCCGCGACCGATGAAGCCGCCGCCCAACCCAAGCCGGCGGCGCGCAAGGCTGCCAAGAAGGTAGCCGACGAACCGGCGCCGCGACGCAAGGTGAGCAAGCGCGCGTGACGCGGTCAATCGGGGATTCGTGAGCGAAGGCTACTCACTGCGCGACGTCACCCGGCTGCTCGGACTTTCGCGCTCCATCGTTGGCGGATTGATCGGCGCGGGATACGTGTCCCCATCGAGGGGACCGCGGCGCGAATACCGATTCTCGTTTCAGGATCTCGTCGTGCTGCGCGCGGCGCAGGCGCTCGTGCAGGCGAAGGTACCCACCACGCGGATCCTGCGCGCGCTGCGGCGCCTGCGCACGCAGATTCCGGCGCGCGTTCCGCTGTCAGGACTCCGGGTCGAAGCCGTCGGCGACAAAGTCGTCGTTCGCGAGGGCGACGCGCAATGGCAGCCGCAGGATGGGCAGTACGTGCTGCGGTTCCAGGTCGAGTCGCCGGGAGGACGGCTCGCGTTCCTCGACGTCCCGGAGCCCGAGGCGCCGCTGTGCGGCGAAGCGCTGTTCGAGGATGCGATTGGCGCCGAAACGCGGAATCCGCAAACAGCAGTAGAACTCTATCGGCGAGCGATCGCGGCGAATCCGGCACATCTCGGCGCGTACACGAATCTCGGACGTCTGCTGCACCAGCGGCGGCAATTCGCCGAGGCCGAGGCCGTGTATCGCGATGGCCTGACGCGTTGCGGGCGCGACGCGACGCTGCTCTTCAACCTCGCGCTCGTGCTCGAGGACACCCGGCAGTTTGCAGAGGCCGCGGACGCGTATCGCGCGGCGCTCGTCGAAGCGCCCGACCTGCGCGACGCGCACTACAACCTTGCGCTCCTGTGCGAGGCGGCCGGGCTCAAGCAGGAAGCGATTCGGCATTTGAGCGCGTACCGCAAGCTGTCGCGGTAGCGGCGAACCGATGGACACGCAAACCCTCGACGTCGCGGTCGGCGCGGACGTCGTTACCGTTCGCTACGAGGCGGCGACCATGGCGACGGGCGCGCCGCTGTTCGTGTTCGCGCACGGCGCCGGCGGCCATATGGCGGACCGCGGCATGAACGCTCTGGCCGCGCGTTTTCGCGACTGCGGGCTCGATGTCGCGCGCTTCGACTTTCCGTATCGAGCGCGCGGCAGCCGGCGCCCCGATCCGATGCCACGCCTCGTCGAATGCATCGATGCCGTCGCGACGAAAGTGGCCGCGGAAGTCGCTACTCGCCTCGTCATCGGGGGACGCTCGATGGGCGGGCGCGCGGCGTCGATGCTTGCCGCGAATGGATTTGCGTGCGATCGGCTGTTGCTGCTGGCCTATCCGCTGCATCCCGCAGGCGAGCCTGCGAAGCTTCGCGACGCGCATCTTTCCCGGATAGCCGTGCCGGTGCTTTGTTTCAACGGGACACGCGATCCGTTATGCCGCCGCGATCTGATGGACGCCGTCGTTACAGGTCTCGGCGCGAATTTTCGGATGCACTGGCTCGAAGAAGCCGACCATTCGTTTCACGTGACGAAGGCGTCGGGGCGCACGGACGCCAGCGTCCTCGACGAAATCAGTACTGTGACGCGCGCGTGGCTCGCCGAGTAACGGGCGGGTGGCTTGCCGATTAAAGCGGCGGATTGCTGAGTGACGCGCCGCCGAGCAGGGGGGCCGCGATTCAGCCGTCGGCCGGCTGCGGGCCGTCGTAACCCTCGACAACCTTGAGATCACCGATCGACGCGCCCTTGCGCAACGCCAACGCCTCCGCGTATTCCGGCGAGCGATAGCACGCCAGCGCCGTCGCATAGTCCTTGAACTCGATGATCACCGTGCGTGCGCGCAACCGGCCCTCCATCGTCTCGCCTGGACCGCCGCGGACGAGGAACCGGCCGCCAAATTTGCGGAACGCGGCGGCATTCGCTGCAACATAACGCTTGTACGCTTCAGGATCGCTGACGTCGACGTGCGCGATCCAGTAACCCTTCTTCTCCACGATCGATCCCTTCCCCGGTTGCGGTCGACTCCATTCTAGCGTGCGCACGTATCCAAACACGATCGGCGAGACGCCGGAAGACCTCCGTCCGTCGACTGCCTGCGAGCCCACGATTGATCGAGGCCGGAATCAGGCCTGAGCGGATGCAGGACGGCGCGTACGCGCCGCGGCGTCAAGCCTGCGTCGGCGTGTCCAGCGGATTGCCGAGCGCTTCCATCTTCCGGAACGCACGCGCGCTCAGTTCGCGCCGGATAGCGTCGGCCACCAGAACCCCGCCGCAGACGATCATCGTGAAACCGAGGATCGATTCCACGCCGGGCGAGCGCTCGGCGGACAAGCCGACGAAGGACATCAGCGTGTAAAGCCCGAGCAGAATTCCGAACACGCCGAGCCACACCTCGAGTGCGGCGACCAAGTATCCGAACCTCGACTGCATCGGTCTCCCTCCCGCGCCGTGGCCGCTGTTTTCGGATTTTCGGCGGCCGCACGGCATAAGCCGTACCGGGATAGGGGATTATCAGGCATAACGGCCGAAGACGCCATCGCCGGAATATCGCACCAGGAGGGCCAACTTCAATGGGCCGCCGTACACGCTGAGGTTGGCGGAGACGGAGGGATTCGAACCCTCGATGCAGCTTTTTGGCCGCATGCTCCCTTAGCAGGGGAGTGCCTTCGACCTCTCGGCCACGTCTCCGTTATTCGGCTCGGCGCCCGCGCGCGATTCCGGGTCGCTTGGGTGACGCGCTCGACACGCCGCGAGCGCGGCAATGGCACGGCGCCGATACTTTACCATCACGCCGCCCCCGCTCGCTGCACGTCGACGATCCGACGGCAATGGTCGCGAGCCGCGCCGACGAGGTTACGGTTCGCCTCCGGCGTGCGAAATGCGGAATGCGCTGACAACGTCACGTTCGGCAAGGTCGTCAACGGGTGCCCGCCCGGTAGCGGCTCGACCTCGTAGACGTCGAGCGCGGCATGCCTCAGGTGTCCCGCGCGCAACGCGTCGATCATCGCGGCTTCGTCGACGAGCGCGCCGCGTGCGGTGTTGACGAGGATCGCGCCCGGCCGCATCGCGGCGATACGCGTGCGCGACAGAAAGCCGCGCGTCTCGTCGGTCAGCAACAGATGCAGCGACACGACGTCGCTGTCCGCGAGCAGCCGCTCCAGCGAGACGAACGTGACGCCGGAACACTCTTTCGGCGTGCGGTTCCACGCGATGACGCGGAGACCGCTACCTTTAGCGATGCGCGCGACCTCGGCGGCGATCGAGCCAAAGCCGATCAGCCCCAGCGTCTTGCCGGTGAGTTGCACGCCCTCGGTGCGCACCCAGCTTCCACCGCGCACTTCGCGATCCATTCGCGCGAGCTCGCGTGCCGCCGCCCACATCAGCGCGATCGCGTGCTCGGCGACGGCGGTGTCGCCGTAGCCCTTGATCGTATGCACGGCGATACCCAGCTCGGCCAGCACGTCGGGATTCATGTAGCTGCGCGCGCCGGTACCGAGGAATACGACATGTCGCAAACGCGGGCATTGCCGCGCGACGGGTTCGGGCAACCCCGTGTGGTCGATGATCGCCACGTCGGCGTCCCGCAACAGCGCGGGAAGCGAATCGGGACGAATGTCGGGCTGGCGGTTGATCGCGAACGAGATGCCCGGGACGCGCAAGAGTTCGCCGGCCACTGCGGCCAGCGCCGGATTCGCGTCGACGAATACCGCGCGCAGCCCAGGGCTTCCCGCGTCGCCGATTGCTGCCGGCTCGCCGGCGCGCACTGTCACGCCACCTCGGGCCCCTTTTCGAGCTCGAACGCCTTGTG
>DATEIQ010000256.1:0-12248 GCA_035278845.1 Casimicrobiaceae bacterium
GTCGACAGGTCGTACTGCTGCAGGAACGATTCGATGCCGCCCTGCGTCTCGCGATCGGCGCGCACGGCCTCGACCCATGCGCGCGCCTGCGCTTCGACGCCGCGCACGGCGTCGTCGCCCTGCGAGACCTGCGCGGCGAGCGCAGTGAGCGTTGCGCGCTCGTCGGCCAGGAAGGCGTCGCGGATCGCGCTGCCGGCGTCGCCGTCGGGCAGCAGCGTTTGTCGATCGATCACGTTGTCATCCCCGCGGATGGTGCTCGGCATGCAGCCGCTTCAGTCGCTCGCGCGCGACGTGTGTGTAGATCGTCGTCGTCGTGATGTCGGCGTGGCCGAGCAACAATTGCACGACGCGCAGGTCCGCGCCGTGATTGAGCAGGTGCGTCGCGAACGCGTGTCGCAGCACGTGCGGCGACAATGCGGCCGCCGGAATGCCCGCGCGCACCGCGTAGCGCTTGACGAGTGCCCAGAATGCCTGGCGCGTGAGCGGCGCATGGCGTTGCGTCAGGAACACCTCGTCGCGCTTGCCGGCGCCGGCGAGCGCGGGCCGCACGTCGCGCAAATAGCGGTCCATCCACACGACCGCTTCGTCACCCATCGGCACGAGCCGCTCCTTGTTGCCCTTGCCGACGACGCGGACCACGCCGGCGTCCTGTGCGACCTGCGCGCGGCGAAGGCCGGTCAGCTCGGACACGCGCAGCCCCGTCGCGTACAGCGTTTCCAGCATCGCGCGGTCGCGAAGGCCGAGGGGGGTGCGCGTATCCGGCGCTGCGAGCAGCGCCTCGACCTGCGCCTCGGACAAGTGCTTCGGCAGCCGGCGCGGCTTCTTCGGCGCCTGCACGCGCAGCGTCGGATCGGCAGCGATGACGCCCCGGTCGACCTGCAGCCGATAGAACCGTCGCAGCGCCGACAAGCGACGCGCGACCGACGTCGCCTTCGAGCGGCGCGCGAACTGATCGGCGAGCCATTGCTCGAAATCCGGCCGCTGTGCCGCCAGGAGATTCCGCTTGCGCTGATCGAGCCATGCGGCGAATCCGGTGAGATCGCGCCGGTAACTTGCAAGCGACGCCGCCGCGAGACCGTCCTGCAGCCAGAGCTGGTCGCAGAAGGCGTCGATCAGCGCCGCCGCGTCGCCGTTCATGCTCACATCTTCATCTGCCGCGGCAGCAGCGTCACGAGTTGCGGAAAGAACCAGATCGCGAGCACCGCCACGCACATCAGGAAGAACATCGGCAGCGTGTGGCGCGCGATCCACGTGATCTGGCGGCCCGTCATGCCCTGCAGCATGAACAGGTTGAAGCCGACCGGCGGTGTGATCTGCGCCATCTCGACGACGAGCACGACGAAAATGCCGAACCAGAGCAGGTCGATCCCGGCCTTTTCCACCGTGGGCAGGATGACGCCCATCGTGAGCACGACCATCGAGATGCCGTCGAGGAAGCAGCCGAGCACGATGTAGAACAGCGCCAGCGCGACGATCAGCGCGAACGGCGTCAAACCGAGCGTCGCGATCCACTCGGCCAGCTCGCGCGGCAGGCCGATATAGCCCATCGCGAGCGTGAGGAACGCGGCGCCGGCGAGGATAAGCGCGATCATGCAGTAGAGGCGCGTCGCGCCGAGCAGGCTGTCGCGGAACGTCTTCCAGCCGAGCGAGCCCTGCAGCGCGGACAGCGCGAGCGAGCCGATGACGCCGAACGCGGCGGCTTCGGTCGCGGTCGCAAGGCCCGTGTAGATCGAGCCCAGCACCAGCAGGATCAGCAGCACGACGGGAATCAGATGCCTCGACGCGTGGAACTTCTGCGCGAACGTCGTGCGCTCGGTCGCAGCGGGAATCCGGCCGGGATTGACGAACGACCACCCGACGATGTAGCCGGAGAACAGCAGCGCGAGCATGACGCCCGGCAGCACGCCGGCGATGAAGAGCTGCGCGATCGACACGTTGGCCGTGACACCGTAGACGATCATGATGATCGACGGCGGGATCAGCAGCCCCAGCGTTCCGGCGCCGGCGAGCGAGCCGATCGTGATCGTGTCCGGGTAGCCGCGACGCGCGAGTTCCGGCAGCGTCATCTTGCCGATCGTCGCGCACGTCGCGGCGGACGATCCGGACACCGCCGCGAAGATCGTGCAACCGATGACGTTCGTGTGCAGCAGGCGCCCCGGCACGCGCTCGAGCCACGGCGCGAGTCCGCGGAACATGTCCTCGGACAGTCGCGTTCGGAACAGGATCTCGCCCATCCATACGAACAGCGGCAGCGCGGTGAGCGTCCACGACGACGCCGTGCCCCAGATGGTCACCGCCATTGCGTCACCGGCCGGGCGCGACGAGAAAAGCGTCATGCCGATCCAGGCGACGCCTGCGAGTGCAAGGCCGATCCAGACGCCGCTGCCGAGCAGCGCGAACAGCGCCACGACGAGCAGCGTCGTGACGAGCGCGTCATTCATGGTGCAGCGCCTCTTCCGGCGCGCGCATCCTGCGCACGCCGCGCCATTCGCGCACCAGCTCGTCGACGAACGCGATCGCCAGCACGATCGTCCCGAACGCCATCGCGATCTGCGGAATCCACAGCGGCGTCGCGTCGTTGCCGGTCGAGATGTCGTTGAACTGCCACGACTGGAAGGTCAGGCGGACGCTGTACCAGGCAAAAGCCAGCGCCAGCACGGTTGCCGCCGCGAGCGCCCACAGCTCGACCGCGCGCCGCGCGCGCGTCGACACATGCTCGAGGACGAGCGTCACGCGAATGTGCTCGCCGCGCTTCAGCGTGTGCGCGAGCGCCAGAAAGCCCGCCGCGGCCATGCAGTAGCCCGCATACGAGTCGGTTCCGGCAATGAACCAGTTCATCAGCCGCCCGACGATGCCGAGCGTCACCATCACCAGCGTGCCGACCAGAAAAAACGCCGCCAGGTAAGCGGCGGCGTCGTAGAGCGCGTCGAGGAATCGCCGCACGTTTTCGTTACTGCATCGCGCGGTACTGGTCGATGATCTTCTTGCCGTCGGCGCCGGCCTTGCGCAGCCATTCGGCGAGCATCACGTTGCCGACCTTGCGCATGTCGGCGGTGAGCTGCTCGCTGGGCTTTTCGATCGTCATGCCCTTCTGCTTCAACTGGTCGGTGTACCAGTTCGTCTTCTCGGCCGAGATCTTCCAGCCGCGCGTCTCGGCTT
The DNA here is from genome assembly GCA_035278845.1 of Casimicrobiaceae bacterium. Taxonomy (GTDB): domain Bacteria; phylum Pseudomonadota; class Gammaproteobacteria; order Burkholderiales; family Casimicrobiaceae; genus VBCG01. The sequence goes on from DATEIQ010000256.1 coordinate 3,160, forward strand.
CGGCGGCGGCCTTCAGCACGGCCGCTTGCACCGGCTTGTCGAGCGCGTCGAACGCCGCCTTGTTGACGATGACCGCATTCTTCGGCAGCCAGGCCTGCGTGTCGTAGAAGCGCTTCAGGTGCTCGTACGTCTTCGAGTCGTACCCGGTCGCGCCGGACGACATGTACGAGTCGATGACGCCCGTTGCGAGCGCCTGCGACACTTCCGCGGCCTGCACCGTGACCGGCTGCGCGCCCACCAGCTCGGCGATCTTCGACGTGGCGGGGCTGTACGCGCGCCACTTGAGCCCCTTCATGTCGGCCGCACTGTTGAGCGCGCGGTTGGTGTAGATGCCCTGCGGCGGCCACGGTACCGTGTACAGCAGCATGATCCCTTGTTTCGCGAGTTTGTCCTCGAGGACTTTGCGCTCGGCCTTGTAGAGCTTCATCGACTCGGCGTACGACGTCGCGAGAAACGGCACGCCGTCGATGCCGAACAGCGGATCCTCGTTCTCGAAATTGACGAGCAGGATCTCGCCTGCCTGCGCCTGCCCGCCCTGCACGGCGCGCTTGATCTCGGGCGCCTTGAACAGCGAAGCGTTCGGATGGATCTGGATCTTCAGCTTGCCGCCGGTCGCCTTGTCGACGTCGCTCGCGAACTGCTGGATGTTCTCGGTGTGGAAATTGTTCGCGGGATACGCCGACGGCAGGTCCCACTTGGTCTGCGCGAGCGCAGGCAGCGCGAACGTCGAGGCGAGGGCAAGAGCGGCGAGGCGTTTCATGCGGACTCCGTATCAGGGAACAGAGGACAGGGAACAGGGAACAGCGCGCGGCGGTGCGGTCGATGGCCAGCGATATTACAGCCATCCGCCGCCGGCATGCACGGTGCCGGCGTGGTCAACGTCGCGCCGATTCCTATAATGCAGCGACTGCGCCGTCGCGGCCAATCCCGGCTCCCTGTTCCCTGTTCCCTGTTACCTGTTACCTGTTACCTGACTTCCGAATCATGTGGCAATTCTGGATCGACCGCGGCGGCACCTTCACCGACATCGTCGCCCGGCGGCCGGACGGGTCGCTCGTCACGCACAAGCTGCTGTCCGACAACCCGGAGCGGTATCGCGATGCCGCGGTGCAGGGCATCCGCGACCTGCTCGAATTGCCGGCCGGGGCGCCGATTCCCGCCGAGCAGATCGCCGCGGTCAAGATGGGCACGACGGTCGCTACCAACGCGCTGCTCGAGCGCGCCGGCGAGCGCACGGCGCTCGTCGTCACGCGCGGCTTCGCCGACGCGCTGCGCATCGGCTACCAGAACCGACCGAAGCTCTTCGTGCGCCGCATCGAGCTGCCATCGCTGCTCTACGAGCGCGTCGTCGAAGCGGACGAGCGCATCGGCGCGCACGGCGACGTCCTGCGTCCGCTCGACGCCGCGTCGGTCGAATCCGATTTGCGGGCGGCGTTTGCCGCGGGCATCCGCGCGGTCGCGGTCGTGCTGATGCACGGCTATCGTCATCCGCAGCACGAGCAGGCGATCGCGCAGCTTGCGCGCTCGATCGGGTTCACACAGGTATCGGTGTCGCACGAGGTGAGCCCGCTGATGAAGCTGGTCTCGCGCGGCGACACCACCGTCGTCGATGCGTACCTGTCACCGATCCTCCGACGATACGTGGATCAGGTGGAGCGTGATCTGGCAACGGGCAATCTTCGATACTCGACCATCGGTCCTCGATTGCGCCTGCAATTCATGCAATCGTCGGGCGGACTCACCGACGCCCATCGCTTCCAGGGGAAGGACGCGATCCTCTCCGGGCCCGCCGGCGGCATCGTTGGCGCCGTCGAGGTGGCGCGCCTTGCGGGATTCGAGCGGATCATCGCCTTCGACATGGGCGGAACGTCGACCGACGTGACGCACTTCGCGGGCGAATACGAGCGCGCGTTCGTCACCGAAGTGGCCGGCGTGCGGCTGCGCGCTCCGATGATGAGCATCCACACGGTGGCGGCGGGCGGCGGCTCCGTGTGCGCGTTCGACGGCTCGCGCCTGCGCGTCGGTCCGCAATCGGCCGGCGCCAATCCCGGTCCCGCCGCCTACCGCCGCGGCGGCCCGCTCACGGTCACCGATTGCAACGTGATGGTGGGCAAGCTCGACCCGGAGTTGTTTCCAAAAGTGTTCGGGCCCGGTGGGGACGAGGCGCTCGATGCGGAAATCGTTCGCGAGCGGTTCGGGGCGCTGGCGCGCGAGATCGCAACCGCCACCGGGCATGCGCGCACGCCCGAGCAGGTCGCCGACGGCTTCCTGGATATCGCCGTCGAGAACATGGCCAACGCGATCAAGCATATCTCGGTGCAGCGCGGTCACGACGTCACCGGGTACACGCTGTGCTCGTTTGGCGGTGCGGGCGGGCAGCACGCGTGCCGTGTCGCCGACGCGCTCGGCATGCGGCGCGTGTTCATCCATCCGCTCGCCGGCGTGCTTTCGGCGTATGGCATGGGCCTCGCCGACGTGCGTGCCCTGCGGCAGCAGGCCGTCGAGGCAGGTCTGTCGGAGGCCACGCTGGCCGAATGCGACGCGAAGTTGGCGACGCTCGAAGCCGCGAGCCGACGCGACGTGCTGGAGCAGGGCGTTCCGCCGCAGCGGATTCGCTGCGAGCGCACGCTGCATCTCAAGTACGAAGGCACCGACACGACGCTCGCGTTGCCGGCGGCAGGTGTCACGGCTGCAACCGCCGAGTTCGAGCGCCGCTATCGCCAGCAGTACGGATTCCTGATGCCGGACAAGGCGCTCGTCGTCGAGTCGATCGGCGTCGAGGCGATCGGTCGCGAGCAGGACGCGCACGACGCGCAACCGGCGTTCCCGGCGCGGCAGGCCGCGCTGACGCCGATGCGAACCAATCGCGTGTACGCGGCCGGCGCGTGGCGCGACGCGGCGGTGTTCGCTCGGGAGGACCTGCGTCCGGGTGACGTCCTCGACGGACCGGCGGTCATTCGCGAACCGAATGCGACGACGGTGATCGAGCCGGGCTGGCGCGCGACCCTGACCGAGCTCGACCATCTGGTGCTCGAGCGCGTCGTGCCGATCGCACGTGCGCACGCGATCGGAACCAGCGCCGATCCGGTGCTGCTGGAAGTCTTCAACAACCTGTTCATGGCGATCGCCGAGCAGATGGGCGTGACGCTCGCGAACACGTCGTATTCGGTCAACATCAAGGAACGGCTCGACTTCTCGTGCGCGCTGTTCGACGCAGAAGGCAACCTGATCGCGAACGCCCCGCACATGCCCGTGCATCTCGGCTCGATGGGCGAAAGCGTGAAGACGATCATCGAGCAGCGCACCGGCACGATGCAGCCGGGCGACGTGTTCGTGCTCAACGCCCCCTACAACGGCGGCACGCACTTGCCGGACGTGACGGTCATCGCCCCGGTGTTTCTTGACGCCCATCTTCCCGAGTTCTTCGTCGCCTCGCGCGGCCACCACGCCGACATCGGCGGGATCACGCCGGGTTCGATGCCGCCCGATTCGACGCACGTCGACGAGGAGGGCGTGCTGCTCGACAACGTGCAGCTCGTCGCGCAGGGCCGCTTCCTCGGCGCGGAGATGCGCACGATCCTGCAGTCGGGCCGCTATCCGGTGCGCAATGTCGAGCAGAACCTCGCCGACCTGCGCGCGCAGGTGGCCGCATGTGCGAAGGGCGCGCAGGAGCTCGAAAAGATGGTTGCGCACTTCGGTCTGCCGGTGGTGCGCGCGTACATGCAGCATGTGCAGGACAACGCCGAGGAAGCGGTGCGACGCGTCGTGGGCGCACTGTCCGATGGTCGCTTCGAATACGAAATGGACAGCGGCGCGATCATCCGCGTCGCGATCGCTGTCGACCGCGCGGCGCGCTCGGCGACGATCGACTTCACGGGGACGAGCGCGCAGCAGCCGACCAACTTCAACGCGCCTTCGGCGGTGTGCAAGGCCGCCGTACTGTACGTCTTCCGTACGCTCGTCGATGACGAGATTCCGATGAACGCGGGCTGCCTGAAGCCGCTCACGGTCGTGATTCCGGAAGGCTCGATGCTCGCGCCGCGCTACCCGGCAGCCGTCGTGGCCGGCAACGTCGAGACGTCGCAATCGATCACCGACACGCTGTACGGCGCGCTCGGTGTGCTCGCCGCATCGCAGGGCACGATGAACAATTTCACGTTCGGCAATGCGCGGCATCAGTACTACGAGACGATCGCCGGCGGTTCGGGCGCCGGGCCGCAGTTCGACGGCGTCTCGGCGGTTCAGACGCACATGACCAATTCGCGCCTCACCGATCCCGAGGTGCTCGAATGGCGCTTTCCGGTGCTGCTCGAAGGCTTCTCGATCCGGCGGGGCAGTGGCGGCGCCGGTCGGCACCAAGGCGGTGATGGAAGCGTGCGTCGTGTCCGCTTCCTCGAGCCGATGACGGCGGTGATGCTCGCGAATCACCGTCGCGTCGCGCCGTTCGGCGTCGCGGGCGGCGCGGCCGGCGCGCTCGGGCGCAACTGGGTCGAGCGCGCCGACGGATCGCGCGAGGAATTCGGCGCGACGTTCAAGGTCGACATGAACGCGGGCGACGTGTTCGTCATCGAGACGCCCGGCGGCGGCGGCTTCGGCGCCGGTCCGTGACTTCGCACGCGCGCGAATTCCATCGCGTGCTCGCGGCCGAAGTTGTCTCGAACTTCGGCGCAATGCTCTCCGGGATCGCGATTCCCTGGCTCGCGACCCTTTCACTCGATGCCTCGCCGCTCGCGATGGGCGCGCTCGTCGTGGCTGACGTCGCCGCCGGCGCGGTGGCGGCGCTCGTCCTCGGTACGTTGATCGACCGTGCCGGAAAGCGCGCGGTGATGGTGTTAACCGACGTCCTGCGAGCGGGTGTTCTGGCGCTGCTGGCGTGGCTTGCGTACCGGGATGCGCTCGCGATGTGGATGCTGGTGGCCGGAGCCGTCGCAAGCGGCGCGCTGACCGTTGCGTTCGAGCTCGCACGCTCGGTGTGGATTGCAGAACGCACGGAGGCCGGCATGCTGCCGACGCGCAACGCGCAGCTTGCGGCGGGTGCGAGCATCGCCGAGACGATCGCCTTCGCGCTCGGTGGATGGCTCTACCAGGCCGCGGGCGCGGTGATCGCGCTGATCGTCGACGCGGTGTCGTATCTGCTCTCGGCGCTGTTCCTGCGCGGCGTCGCGGAGACGCAAATGCCAGCGCGTGATGCGAAGAACGCGATGACCGGCGGCTCGGTGCTGCGAGCGTTCGCGAGCGACGTGCGTGCGGGGCTCGCCGCGCTCGCGGGGTCGCCGGTCCTGCGCGTGCTTGCGATGGTCGAGATGCTGGTCGCCGGTGCGCTTAGCCTCTCGGGGACGAGCTACATGATTTACGTAGCGCGCGACATCGGCTTTCCCACGGGCGTTCTCGGCGTGATCTTCGCGCTCGGCGGCCTGGGATCGGTGGCGGGCGCCTTCGCCGCGGCGCGCCTTGCGCGCCGGTTCGGCATTCCCGCCGCATTGACGTCAGGACTCGCGCTCGCGGCGATCGGCGCTGTCTGCGTCGCGCTCGCGACTGCGCCGACGCTGGCCGCGGTTGCGCTGCTCGCCGCGCAGCAGATCGTCGGCGACGGCGGCCATACGATCTACCACGTCCATGACCGTACGCTGCGGCAGACGGCCGTTGCCGCGCCGCTGCTTGCGCGCGTCGACGGCGCCATTCGCACGCTGGGTTACGCTTCGACGCTCGCAGGCGCGCTCGCCGGCGGATGGATGGCGACGCTGCTCGGCGCGCGTTCGGGACTGATCGTCGCGGCGGTTCTGCTTGCGATCGCGGCGGTGGTGGCAGCGGCGAGGCTCGACCAGGAACATCGAAGTCCATGACGACAGAACTGCTTTTCAGGAACGACGCATACCTTAGGACGGCGACCGCGCGCGTGGTCGCGGTGAGCGAGCGCGGCATCGAGCTCGACCGGACGATCTTCTATCCGCAGGGCGGCGGCCAGATGGGCGACACCGGCACGCTGGTGCGAGAAAGCGGCGAGCGCATTCCCATTGCGGACACGCGCAAGGGCGAAGCGCCGGACAGCGTGCTGCACGTCGTCGGTGCGGGCGCTGTGTTGCCGGCGGTCGGTGAAAACGTCGCCGTCGAGATCGATTGGGCGCGCCGCTATGCGTTGATGCGCCTGCACACGGCGCTGCACGTCATGTCGTGCGTCGTCGTCGCGCCGGTGACGGGCGGCAACATCGCACCGGACAAGGCGCGGCTCGATTTCGACATCGACATGAGTTTGCTCGACGCCGAACGGATCACGCGGGAGACCAACGCGCTGATCGGGCGCGGCATCGCAACTGAAACGGTGTGGATCACGGACGAGGAGATGGACGCGCGGCCCGATCTCGTGAAGACGATGAGCGTGCAGCCGCCGCGCGGCTCCGGCCGCGTGCGACTGCTGCGCATCCCCGGCATCGACCTGCAGCCGTGCGGCGGCACGCACGTCGCCAACATCGGCGAGATCGGCGCCATCCGCGTGCTGAAGATCCGCAGCGAGGGCCGCCGCAACCGGCGCGTGGAGATTGCGCTCTCGGGGTCAGAGCAATAAGTCGACTTATTGCTCTGACCCCAAAGTCCGTGCGAGCTCGTCGAGGATCGGGCGCTGGCCCGCGACGATTCTCGTGCGCGCCTCGCCGAGGCTGAACCACGCGGCGCGATCGATCTCCGGGAATGCCTGCATGCGACCCGAGCGCGGTGGCCATTCGAGCGTGAACGTGTTGCTCGAAATGCCGGCAGGATCGAGATCGTTCTCGGCGGCAAACGCGTGCACCGTCTTGCCGCGCGATTGCGCCACCGGTGCGAGTGCAACCAATCGTACGGTCAGCGCGATGCCGGTCTCCTCCTCGAACTCCCGACGAGCGGCCGATTCGGGCACTTCGGTTTCGTCGAACTCGCCCTTCGGGATCGACCACGCGCCAGCGTCCTTCTTCGCCCAGAACGGACCCCCCGGATGGACGAGCAGCACCTCGACGCGATCGTCGCGCCGTCGATACAGGATCACGCCCGCGCTTTGCGCCCGCGCCATGGGTCGATCAGTCCGATTCGCCTCGATTCGGCCCGAGGGCCGCAGGGGTACCATACCTGCTTCGGAGGCGGCATGCGCTATCGCAACGATCCCGACGGCACGCGTCTGCCGATCAAGCTGGACGCCACCACCAACGGCGAATTTGCGCCGATTCCGCTGGCGCCGGTCCACCACAGGGCGCGTGCGCTGGCCCTGGAGCGGGCTACGCAGCACGCGCGCCGGCTCGGCATGTCGCGCCGCGCGTTTCTGGTCTCGGCGTGCGGCGCGGCATCCACGCTTCTGGCATTCAACGACGCCTACGCCGCGGGCCGACCTCGCGGCGGCCGCTACGACATTCCTGGTGAGAGCGCGCTCGATTTGACGCTCGCGCGCTCGACGCTCGATCGCAAAGACTTCATCTTCGACGTGCAGGGTCACTTCGTGAACCCGACCGGCGCGTGGCTGTCGACGCTGCCGCCCGGCGCGCGTCCATTGCGCTTCACCGAAAACAGGGGCTGCAAAGCCGCCGACGCGCCGGGTCTCGGTTATCTCGAGTGCATCGGCCCCGATCAGTTCGTCAAGGACATCTTCCTCGATTCGGACACCGATCTCATCGTGCTGTCGTTCGTGCCGTCGACGCGCAAAGGCGAGCCGCTCACGATCGAGGAGGCCGCCGCCACGGCGCGCATCGTCGAGAAGATGGAAGGCACGCACCGCATGTACATCCACGGCCGCGTCAACCCGAATCAGGACGGCGACCTCGAGGCGATGGACATGCTGGCCGAGCAATACCGGATCGCCGCATGGAAGACCTACACGCAGTGGGGACCTGGCGGCAAAGGTTTCTTCCTCGACGAAGAGCCCGGACTGCGCCTGATCGAGAAGGCGCGCAAGCTGGGCATCAAGACGATCGCCGTTCACAAGGGCCTGCCGTTCGGCCCGCGCTCGTACGAGCATTCCACCTGCGTCGACGTCGGCCGCGTCGCCAAGCGCTATCCGGACGTCAACTTCCTGATCTACCACTCGGGCTTCGTTACCGACAAGCCGGAAGGTCCGTACGATCCGCAACGCACCGACGGCATCGACGCGCTGATCACGAGCCTGCAGCAGAACGGCATCAAGCCCGGCGGCAACGTCTACGCGGAGCTCGGCTCGACGTGGCGATTCCTGATGCGCGATCCCGACGCCGCCGCGCACGCGCTCGGCAAGCTGCTGCGCTACGTCGGGGAGGACAACGTGCTGTGGGGCACCGACTCGATCTGGTACGGATCGCCGCAGGACCAGATCCAGGCGTTCCGCACGTTCCAGATTTCATCTGAGTTCTCGTCCCGGTACGGTTACCCGGGCATTTCCAAGTCGGCACGGGCGAAGATATTCGGGCGCAATGCACTGCGCATCTATCCGGTGCCGAAGGATGTGCTGCAGAAGCATCTGCCGAGGGACCGCGTCGCGCTCGATCGCCGCGACTATCGCGAAGCGTCCGACCCGGCGTTCGTCACGTACGGTCCGAAGACGCGGCGGCAATTCCTGAATCTGCAGGCGTGGAGCCGGGCACCGGCATGACGACGCACGCGCACTGCGCCAGCACCAAGGAGACAGCATGACGACGCTCTACGATTTCACCGTCGACGACATCAACGGCAAGCCGGTCAGGCTCGACCGCTACAAGGGCAAGGTGCTGCTCGTCGTCAACACGGCCAGCAAGTGCGGCTTCACGCCGCAGTACAAGGGACTCGAGGCGCTCTATCGCAAGTACAAGGACAAGGGGCTCGAAGTCCTCGGCTTCCCGTGCAACCTGTTCGGCGCGCAGGAGCCCGGCAGCGAGCAGGAGCTCGCGACGTTCTGCGAGACCAACTACGACGTCACGTTTCCGATGTTCAGGAAGGTCGACGTCAACGGCGACGCGACGGCGCCGGTGTACAAGTATCCGAAGAGCGCGAAGCCCGGCCTGCTCGGCACCGAGGCAATCAAGTGGAATTTCACCAAGTTCCTGGTGGATCGCGATGGAAAGGTCGTCTCGCGCTATGCACCGAACGACACGCCGGAATCCATCGAGCGCGACGTGGCGAAG
>DATEIQ010000257.1:0-9602 GCA_035278845.1 Casimicrobiaceae bacterium
GCGAGATCGGCGCTGACGTCCTCGCACAACCCGGTGAAGATCGCCGACAGTTCGTCGCGGTCGCGGCTCGCCGACATGTCCCGTTCGAACGTCGTCTCGCGGCTGATCGACTGCGGCTCGCTGTGCGTCACGACCGGGCGATCGTCCTCGCCGTGCGCGGCGCGATGCATCCATTCGCCGTGGGCGCGACCGAACGTCGCAACGAGGAACGCGGGATCGGCGCGCGCCAGGTCGCCGATCGTGTGGATGCCGTGCTCGCCGAGCCGTGCCGCCGATTTGGGGCCGATGCCGTTGATGCGGCGCGCCGGCAGCGGCCAGATACGGAGCACGAGATCGGCGTCACCGAGAATCGTCAGCCCATCGGGCTTGTCGAGGTCTGACGCGATCTTCGCGAGCAGCTTGTTCTTCGCGATCCCTATCGAGCAGCGCAGGCCGGTCGCCTCGCGCACCGCGCCCTTGATCGCCTGCGCGGTTGTGCGGATGGCGTCGCCGCAGGGATCGACGACGTCCGTGAGGTCGATGTAGATCTCGTCGATGCCGCGGTCCTCGATCCGCGGCGCGATCGCGCGCACCGCCGCCTTGAACAGTCGCGAATAGTGACGGTATTCGGTGAAGTCGACCGGCAGCAGCACGGCATCGGGCGCGAGCGCAGCCGCTTTCATCATGCCCATCGCCGAATGCAGGCCGAGCGCGCGCGCCTCGTACGTCGCTGTCGTGATGACGCCTCGGCCGACGTAGCCGCGCAGCGTGGAGAACGTTCGCACGACCCCCTGCGTCGCAGGATCCAGGTATTCGACGGGCTGATGCCGCTGCCCGCCGCCGATCACGACCGGCTTGCCGCGCAATTCGGGATAGCGGAGAAGCTCGACGGACGCATAGAACGCGTCCATGTCGAGATGCGCAATCAGCCGCGGAGCGGGTGTCGTCAAAGATTGCAGAACGTCAGCTCGAACTCGACGTCCTCGTCGACGACGTTGCCGCGATTCATCCCCGAGACGCCGATGAACCGGATGTTGAGCGCGTACTTGTTCGCGCTGATCTCCGGAACGCAGGGCAGGTCGCGCGCGAGCACGATCCGCAACAGCTGCGCAACCTTGGTCGTCGTCAGCATGAGCTGGAACACGCCGCGATACGCGGTGTGCCTGCTCGCGCGGCTGTTCTCACGCAACAGGCGCAGCACGATGACAGCAGCGGCGCGTGTCGCCTCGAACGGCTCGATCCAGCCCTCGAGGTCGTGCCGCCGCTCGACGGGGGAGCGGTTGAGCCAGTAGTGATAGGCGGGGAGGTCGAACTCGGAGACGCCGCCGGGAATCGCGGCGCGCTGCTTGATCGCCATCAGCCATTCGCTCTCGCGCAGATGCGTGCCGACCTTGCCGGCCTGCGCGAGCAGCGTCGCACTCACCTGGTCGATGTCGCCGAGCAGCGCGGACAGCGCCTCCTGGTCGATGCCGTCATTGCTGCGCAGCGGCGCGAGCATCTGCTTCTGGCGCTCGAGCTCCTGCAGCAGATCGGTCTTCAGATCGGCGCGCGACGCGACGTCGGTGATCTCGAACAGCGCGAGCAGCGCCGCATGGTGCTCCGGCGGGTTGTCGAGCGCGGCGAAATAGTCGGCGCGCGCGAACAGATCCTCGAGCCGCATCAGCGTGCGGATCCGTTCGTTCAGCGGGTGTTCGTAGCGAATCACGGCCCGGCTCGTCGATTGCAACTGACGTCATTCTGCCCGAAAGCGCGCGGCAAGCCGGCGGTAACGGCGATCGAGCCGCTCGACCTGCGGCGCGAGCGCTTCCGGCGGACCGGAATTGTCGACGACGTCGTCGGCTTGCGCGAGGCGTTCCGCGCGCGGCAATTGCGTTGCCATGATCCGGCGGACCTCGTCGGCCGTCAGGCCGCTGCGCAGCTGGACGCGCCGAACCTGTTCCTGCTCGGAACAGTCGACGACGAGAATGCGGGCCACGCGCTTGCGCAACCCGCCGCGCTCGAGCAGCAGCGGCACGACGAGAACGCCATACGGGCCGCGCAGGCCGGCGATCGCCTCGTCGATCCGCAATGCGATCAGCGGGTGCAGCAGCTGCTCGAGATCGCGCCGGAACGTTGCATCGTCGAACGCACGCCGGCGCAGCGCGGCTCGGTCGAGCTCGCCGCTGTCGGTCAAAAAAGATTCGCCCAGTGCGTCGACCACGGCGCGGTGGCCCGGCTCGCCGCGGCGGCTGATCGCATGTGCCACGTCGTCGGCGTCGAGCACGTCGGCGCCGCGCGTCGCGAACGCCGCGGCTACCGCCGATTTGCCGCTGCCGATGCCGCCGGTGAGGCCGACCAGATAGGGAGTCGCCATGCCGAGCAGCCGTGAACGTGAACGGGCGCTACAGGTACCAGCCCTTGATCAGCGTCGGACCGAAGAACAGCGCGATGCCGCCCGCAATGGCGAGATACGGACCGAACGCGAGCGGGATGTCGTGGTCGCGACCCTTGAACACGATCAGCAGGATGCCGATCGCCGCGCCAACGACGGACGAGAGCAGGATGACGAGCGGCAGCATCTGCCAGCCGAGCCACGCGCCGATCGCCGCGAGCAGCTTGAAGTCGCCGTGGCCCATGCCTTCCTTGCCGCGCACCAGCCGGAACACCCAGTAGACGATCCACAGCGCGAGATAGCCGGCGATCGCACCGATCACCGCATCGGCGAGCGGCACGAACAGGCCGAACAGGTTGGCGATCAATCCGGCCCACGTGAGCGGCAGCGTCAGGCTGTCCGGCAGCAGTTGCGTGTCGAAGTCGATGAACGTCAGCGCGATTAGCGTCCACAGCAGCACGCACGCCGCGCCGCCCTTCCACGTGAGCCCGAAGCGCCAGATCGCGTAGGCGGCGAGCAGCCCGCCGAGCGCTTCGACGAACGGATAGCGCGCCGATATCGGCTTGCGGCAGGCGCTGCACGCGCCGCGCAGCGCGAGCCATGAAACCACCGGCACGTTCTCGAGCGCGCCGATCTTGTGACCGCATTCCGGGCACGCCGAGCGTGGAACGGCCAGGTTGTAGACGGGCGGGTTTTCCTGTGGCGGCGGCTCGTCGCGAAGCTCGGCGCACTGCGCGCGCCAGTCGCGCTCCATCATTTTGGGCAGCCGGTGCACGACGACGTTCAGGAAGCTGCCGACGCACAGTCCCACGACCAGCGCGACCGCGACGATGAAGAGCGGGTTCGCGAGCACGGCGTCGGCTCAGGGCGCGTTGCCGCGGCCCCCGGCGTGCGCGAATGCGCGGCGGAGGCCCGGCATCGACCGCGCGGTCAAATCACCGCGCCGAGCTTGAAGATCGGCAGGTACATCGCGACCACGAGTCCGCCGACGACCACGCCGAGGAAGACGATGATGATCGGCTCGAGCAGGCTCGACAGCGCACTGACGGCGTCGTCGACCTCGCGCTCGTAGAAGTCGGCGATCTTGCCCAGCATGTTGTCGAGCGAGCCGGATTCCTCGCCGATCTGAGTCATCTGCAGCACCATGGGAGGAAACAGGTTGACCGCCGCCATCGCGTTGGTGAGGCTCGTGCCGGTGCTGACGTCGGTCTGGATGCGCTTCGTGGCCTGGATGTAAACCATGTTCCCGGATGCGCCGCCCACGGCGTCGAGCGATTCGACGAGCGGCACGCCGGCGGCGAACATCGTCTGCAGCGTACGCGTCCAGCGCGCGATCGTCGCTTTCTCGAGGATGCCGCCGATGATCGGGATCTTGAGCGACAGCCGGTGAACCATGAAGCGCACGCTCTCCGAGCGCTTGATCGACAGCCGGATGCCGACGAACACGGCGACGATCGCGATGAACATCGCCCACCACCAGGCGACGAAGAAGTCGGAAATGTCGATGACCACCTGCGTGAGCCACGGCAGGTTGGCGCCAAAGCTCGCGAACACGCTCTTGAACGCCGGGATCACGAAAATCATGATCACCCACGTCACGACGATCGCGACGACGATGACCGATATCGGGTAGAACAGCGCCGACTTGATCTTGCTCTTGATCGCGAGGATCTTTTCCTTGTACGTCGCGAGGCGGTCGAGGATCGCATCCAGCATGCCTGCCGTTTCGCCCGCCTGCACGAGGTTGCAATAAAGCGGGTCGAAGTGCTTCGGGTGCTCGCGGAACGCCTGCGACAGGCTCGAGCCCGTCTCGACCTTGTTCTTGAGGTCCATCATGAGGCGCGAGAAGCGAGCGTTACTGTGGCCGCGCGCGATGATGTCGAACGATTGCAGAAGCGGCACGCCGGCCTTCAGCATCGTCGCGAGCTGCCGCGTGAAGAACGTGATCTCCTTGTCACCGATCGACCGGCCGCCTCTGAACGACTGGCGCTTGATCTTGGTGACGCGGATGCCCTGGCGCCGCAGGTTCGTCGTCGCAACCGTCTCGGACACCGCGCGCACCTCGCCGCGCAACGACTTGTTGTTGCGGTCGACGCCTTCCCAGAGGAACGTCTGGTCCTTGACCTTCAGATCCCTGCGGGCTACGGTTGCGGTGGCCATGGCTTGTCCTTGCGATGCGTTGGCTTCGGATTACTCGTTGGTGACCGCCTCGATTTCCTCGAGGGACGTCATTCCGCTCTTGACCTTGAGCAGGCCCGACTGGCGCAGGTTACGCAGCCCTTCGCGCTGCGCCTGCTCGGCGATGTCGAGCGAGTTGCCGTTGCGCATGATGAGCTGGCGCATGTCGTCGCTGATCGGCATCACTTCGTAAATGCCCGTGCGCCCCTTGTAGCCGGTGCCCTTGCAGTGGTCGCAGCCGATCGGCCCGAACGGCTGCCAGCTGCCGTCCAGGTCCTGCTCGTGGAAGCCGGCGCGGATCAGCGCTTCGGGGGGGATGTCCTCGGGCCGCTTGCACTGCGGGCACAGCTTCCGCGCAAGCCGCTGCGCGGTGATGATGTTGACCGACGAGGCGATGTTGAACGGCGCGACGCCCATGTTCAGCATCCGCACGAGCGTCGACGGCGCGTCGTTCGTGTGCAGCGTCGACAGCACGAGATGGCCCGTCTGTGCGGCCTTGATCGCGATGTCGGCGGTCTCGAGGTCGCGGATTTCGCCGACCATGATCACGTCCGGGTCCTGGCGCAGGAACGAGCGCAAGGCGGTGGCGAACGTGAGGCCCGCCTTCTCGTTGACGTTCACCTGGTTCACGCCGGGCAGCATGATTTCCGCGGGATCCTCCGCCGTCGCGATGTTGACGCCGGGCTGGTTCAGGATCGACAGGCACGTGTAGAGCGACACCGTCTTGCCGCTGCCGGTGGGGCCGGTCACGAGGATCATGCCGTACGGCCGGCCCACGGCGTAGAGCAGTTGCTGCTGCTGGTCGGGCTCGTAGCCCAGCACCTCGATGCCGAGCTTGACGCCCGACGAATCGAGGATCCGCATGACGATCTTCTCGCCGAAGAGCGTAGGAAGCGTCGAGACGCGAAAGTCGATCGTCTTGTTCTTCGACAACACGAGCTTCATCCGGCCGTCCTGCGGCACGCGCTTTTCCGCGATGTCGAGCTTGCTGATGACCTTGATCCGCGACGCCACCTTGTCCTTGATCGCGAGCGGCGGCTGCGCGACTTCCATCAGGATGCCGTCGAGGCGGTAGCGGATGCGGTAGTAGCGCTCGTACGGTTCGAAATGGATGTCCGATGCGCCCGTGGTGATCGCGTCGATCAGCACCTTCTGGATGTAGCGAACGACCGGCGCATCCTCGACCTCGCTGTCCTCGTCGGCTTGCGCCGGCTGCGCGGTGCCGTCCTCGAGCGTGACCTCGATGTCCTCGAGGGCGGCCATCTCCTTCAGGTTGGCGCCGCTTGCCTCGACGAGCTTCGCGATCGCGACGCCGAGCTTGTCATCCTCGACGACCACCGGCTCGACGACGAGGTTGGTCTTGAACCGGACTTCGTCGAGCGCCTGCAGGTTGGCGGGGTCGGAGGTCGCGACGTACAGGCGGTTGCCGCGTTTGTGCAGCGGCAGGACGCGCCGCGTCTGCGCGATCCGGGTGTCGAAATATTCCTTGCTGATCTGATCGGCGTCGAACCCTGCGAGGTCGAGCAGCGGCACGCCGAATGCCCGGGACGCGAACACCGCGAGCTGCTGGGCCGACAGTCGCTTGCCGGACAGCACCTGCTCGACGAACGGAACGCCGGAGGATTGGGACTGCGTCTGCAGCGCCTCCGCCTCGGCTTCGGACATGACGCCGTGCTGAGCGAGCGCGCGGGCTAAGCCGCTGATATTGCGGGTGGCGGCGTGGGTGGCCATCGTCGGTTGGTCGTTTGTCGCGTTTTTGCCACGATGCGCCGTGGCAAAAGGCCCGACGATCGCTGAAACAGGGTCAGAACGTCACGGAAAGCAAACGTTATGCCGATTGCTGCTCCCGGTCACGACGTCCATTGTGCCGGCGGGCTCGGGGCGGTGGATTCTCCTCCCATCGCTGGTACGGCTCGTATGCTCGGCGCGTGGCGGCCGCCGCGTTATTCCAATTGCATAAAACTTGCTGTCAGGATGATGCCCGCTCGACCTGGGTTTGTAAAGCCGCCGCATCGCGACCCACAGGGGGCAGCAGCCGCACGACGCGCACCGCCCGGTCCTGTGTCTGCATGATCTCGACGGCCTGCTCGTCGACCCGGAAGCTCATCCCCGCGTCGGGGATGTCGCCGAGCTGTTCGACGATCAGGCCGTTCAGCGTCTTCGGCCCGTCAAGCGGAAAGCGCGTGCCGAGGCGCCGGTTCAGCGTGCGCAGCGGCGCCATGCCGTCGACGATCACGCTGCCGTCCGTCTCGCGCCGGAAGCTTTCGGAGCCGCCCGGCGCCTGCGTCGTGAATTCGCCGATGATCTCCTCGATGATGTCCTCGATCGTCACGAGTCCCTGCAGCTCGCCGTACTCGTCGACGACGAGGCCCATCCGCTGGCGGTCGGCCTGGAACTGCTGAAGCTGCGTGAGCAGCGGCGTGCCGACCGGGATGAAGTACGGCGGGCGCAACAGCGACCGGATGCGCTCGACGTCGAGCTCGCCGCCCTGCATCGCGTGCAGCATGCTCTTGACCGCGAGGATGCCGACGATGTTGTCGAGCGAGCCTTCGCAAACCGGCAGGCGCGTGTGATACGACGTCGCGAGCTGCTGGCGGATCAGCGCGGGCTTCTCGGCCAGGTCGAGCGCATGGATCTGGCTGCGCGGCGTCATCACGTCGTCGACGTGCACCGCCTCGAGATCCATCAGGTTGGCGAGCATCGTCTTGTGCTTGCCGCGGAAGTACTGCGCGCCCTCGAGCACCAGCGAGCGCAGCTCCTCCTGCGACAGCGTCGTGCTGGGCTGAGGCGCGGCGCGAAACCGGAACAGCCGCAGCAGGGCCTGCACGAACAGGTTGACGAACCACACGATCGGTCGCAGCGCGCGCAGGAGCGGCGCAAGGAAAAAACTCACGAGCGGCGCGAGCCGGTCGGCGTGCGCCGCGCCCACGACTTTGGGCGTGATTTCCGAGAACACGAGGATCAGGAACGTGACGACCACCGTCCCGACCGCGAGCGCCCATTCGCCCTGGCCGAACAGGCGTACGGTGATCACGCCCGCGAGCGTCGCGCAAGCGGCGTTCAGCAGGTTGTTGCCGAGCAGGATGACGCCGAGCAGCTTGTCGGTTTGCGCGAGCAGCGACAGGGCGAGCCGCGCGCCGCGCGCGCCGCGCTGCGCCTGGTGCTTCAGCCGATAGCGGTTCGCCGCCATCATCGCCGTCTCGGCGAGCGAGAACGCGCCGGACACGACCAAAAGGACGATCAATGCCAGCGACAGCGTGCCTAGCGGGATTTCGTCCAATCGTTGTCTTTTCTAGCGATGCAGGATCACCTCGAGCACGAACTTGCTGCCGAGATAACCGAGCACGAGCAGAACCGTGGCACCCAAGATCCATTTTAGCGCCGTGCGCCCGCGCCAGCCGTAGCGCCAACGGCCGAAGAGGAGCACGGCGAACGCGAGCCAGCCGGCGACCGAGAATACGTTCTTGTGCGTGAGCGGCACCGCCTTGCCGAAGATCTGCTCGGAGAACAGGATGCCGCTCACGAGCGTGAACGTGAGCAGCACGAAGCCGACGCCGAGCAGGCGGAACATGTAGCGCTCGAGCGTGATCAGCGGCGGGCTGCGCTGCGCGGTGACGTCAGGCAATCCGCGATGCAGCCGTTTCTCGAGGCCTGTCATCACGAGCGCCTGCAACGCGACGACGACGAACAGCGCGTACGCGACGAGCGCGACCGAGATGTGGATGGCCGCCCACGGCTCGGCCGCGAACGCGATGCGATGCGACGACGACGCCGCGGACGGCAGCAGCGCGCACGCGGCAGCGACGGGAAGGACGACGGCGGCAACGCCGGGCAGCGCGTTCAGCACGCCGATCAGCCATGCAACGAGCACGGCGAGTCCGGCCACCAGCGAAAGCGCGTTCGCGAACGACAGATCGAGTCCGTCGTCACGCACGATCGCGAAAGCGATGGCAATCGCATGCACGACGAGTGCCGCGACCAGAAGCACCTGCCCGGCCGTGCGGCGCGAAGGCGTCGGCGTCTCGCTGCGCGGCCAGCGTGCCCACGCGGCCGCGCCGTAGAGCGCCGCCGCGAGCACGTGCAGTAGAATGATCACCCATCGAAGTTTATCGCAGGGTGCCGCACGATCCGCTGCGTGCGCCGCGAACGGAACTCCATGCTCGACACCCTGACCGAACGCCTGTCGCGCGTCGTCAAGACGCTGCGTGGCGAAGCGCGGCTCACCGACGCCAACATCCAGGACGCATTGCGCGAAGTTCGCCTCGCGCTGCTCGAGGCCGACGTCGCGCTGCCGGTCGTCAAGGCGTTCATCGGCGACCTGCGCGAGAAGGCGGTCGGCGCGGAGGTCGTCGGATCGCTGACGCCGGGACAGGCGCTGATCGGCGTCGTCGCGCGCGAGCTGACGGCGCTGATGGGCGGTGTCGCCGAGCCGCTCGATCTCGCCGCGCAACCCCCGGCCGTCATTCTTCTCGCCGGCCTGCAGGGCGCGGGCAAGACGACCACCGCGGCCAAGCTTGCACGCCTCGTCGCTGCGCAGAAGAAGAAGGTGCTGCTCGTGTCGGCCGACGTCTATCGTCCGGCGGCGATCGAGCAGCTCTCGACACTTGCGCAGCAGGTCGGCGTCGACTTCTTCCCGTCCAAGGCTTCCGAGCAGCCGGTCGCCATCGCCACGTCGGCGCTGGACTGGGCGCGCCGGCACTACCACGACGTGCTTATCGTCGACACGGCCGGCCGGCTGTCGATCGACGAGGCGATGATGCGCGAGATCGCCGCGCTGCATGCGGCGGTGCACCCCGTCGAGACGCTGTTCGTCGTCGATGCGATGCAGGGCCAGGATGCGGTGAACACGGCGCGCGCATTCCGCGATGCGCTGCCGCTCACCGGCGTGATCCTTACCAAGCTCGACGGCGACGCGCGCGGCGGCGCCGCACTTTCCGTGCGCCACGTCACCGGCGCGCCGATCAAGTTCGCCGGCGTGTCGGAGAAAATCGACGGCCTCGAGGTGTTCCATCCCGAGCGGATGGCGTCGCGCATTCTCGGCATGGGCGACGTGCTGTCGCTGATCGAGGAAGCG
>DATEIQ010000258.1:0-5725 GCA_035278845.1 Casimicrobiaceae bacterium
CACGACGATCCGCAACTCACCGTGCGCGCCGTGGCGACATCGCGGCAGCCGCTGCGCGTCATCGTCGATCGCAATGCCGACACGCCGCGCGACGCGCGCGTGCTCGACGGCGGCAACGTGTTGATCGCGACCGCGGGCGCCCAGGGCGGCGGCTTCGGCCCGGGGGTGGAGCAGATCCCGCTTCCCGACGCGGAAGGGCGCGTCGACCTCGCGGCGATGATGCGCGAACTCGCCCGCCGCGGTATCAACGAGGTCCACGTCGAGACGGGTGCGAGGCTCAACGGCGCGTTGCTCCGTGCGGGTCTGATCGACGAGCTGGTGGTTTACCTCGCAGGCGCGGTGCTCGGTGATCCGGCGCGCGGGATGTTCGACATCGGCGCGCCGCTCGCATCGCTCGCGGAGCGCGTCGAGCTGGACTTCACGGCGCTCGACCGGATCGGCGACGACGTGCGCATCGTCGCACGCGTGCGCCGGCAGGACGGTGATCGAACCTCGGAACGTGACGGCAATCGATCCCCCGGACCTGACGGCCATCGCGCGCCGGAACAACGCTGATGTTCACCGGAATCGTTCAGGCAACAGGCGAGATCGTCGCGCGCGATCGCCGCGGTGACGGTGTTCGCCTGCGCGTCGATGCGCGCGCGCTCGGGACCGCCGACATCGCGATCGGCGAAAGCATTGCGGTGTCCGGCTGCTGCCTGACCGTCGTCGCGCGCGACGGCGATTCCTTGGACTTCGACGTGTCCGCGGAAACGCTGCGCTGCGTCGCGGGATTCGAAGCCGGGCGCCGCGTGAATCTCGAGCGCTCGCTGCGCGTTGCGGACCGCCTCGGCGGCCACCTCGTGAGCGGGCATGTCGACGGCGTGGGAACGGTGGCCGCGTTCGCGCCCGTCGGCGATGTGGCTGGCAGCTTTCATCTCGCGATCGAGACGCCGGCCGAGCTCGCGCGCTACGTCGCCACGAAGGGATCGATCGCCGTGGACGGGGTGAGTCTCACGACCAACGCGGTCGACGGCACGCGATTCAACGTCAACGTGATCCCCCATACACTGGCCGTGACGACGCTCGGGCAACTGGCGCCGGGCGCACGCGTCAATCTGGAAGTGGATGTGATCGCGCGCTATGTCGAGCGATTGCGCGAACCCGGCTGAGCGCCCGGGTAACGGTCGGCATGCGCATGCGTCGACGCCGAACCCGCGGCGCTTCCGAGGTCATGCGACAACCGCATTGCGACATCGCGAACGAGCGGGCCGAATTTGCGCAACGCGCGATAATTGAGACGCTCGGCGGGGCCTGAAATGCCGATCGCCGCCGCCACGGCACCCCGGCTGTCGGTGACCGGTGCGGCAACACCGTGCACGCCTGCCACGCGCTCGCCGCGATTGAGCGCAAACCCGTCGCGACGGATCTGCTCGAGCTCGGCCGCCAAATCGGCCGCGTGCGCGAGCGTCGCGGGCGTGAATTTCTCCATCGAACGCGCGATTTCGGCGACGAATTCCGCGGGCTGAAACGCGAGCATCGCTTTTCCGGTGGAAGAGCAGTACAGCAGCAGCGACCCGCCGATCGGCGTCTGGATGCGCATCGGAAGCCTCGTCTCCGCCTGCTCGATGCAAATACCCTGATCGTCGCTCAGCACGGTCAGCCGCGCCGTCTCCTGCGTCGCGTCGCGAAGCTCTCTCAGGTAGGGCGCCGCGATCGTCCGGACGTCGAGCCGCGCGGTCACGCGCGAGCCCAGGTGCCACATCTTGAGCGACAGCTCGAACGATCCGCCGCCGTCGGCACGGCTCACGTAGCGCGCCGCGCGAAGCGTCTCGAGCAGGCGATAGACGTTGCTCTTCGACAGGCCGAGCTCGCGTGCGAGGTCCGACACGCCGCGCGGCCGATCGCTTTGCGCGAGCGCCTCGAGCACCTGCAGCGCCTTCACGACGGTTTTTTCCACGCCCCGGCACGTTTTGAAATCTGGAACGTGATGTTACTATTCGGAACGATCGGGTGGCGCGGCGCGTAAAGCGCCTCGGGAGCGCGCGACCCGCCGGCAACTGCGCGGGGCCCACGATGGCATCGGCTGTGGCGACCATGACCTTCCGACGATTCGCTCTCGCTTGCGTGGCGGCGCTTTCGGCCGCGTGCGTGTCGATCGGGGCGACGGGCCAGCCCCTCGCGAGTGACAACGCAAAGGTCTGGCAGCAACTCCGCCAGCTGCCGCCCGCGGAGCGCCGGGCGGTGCTCGAGCGCGAGGCGCGCCGGGAGGGCGGGCTCGTGCTCTACGGCGCCACCGGCGTCGACCGCGCGCAATTCTGGATCGCGGAATTCAACAAGCGGTACCCCGACATCAAGGTCGACTTCGTGCGGCTGCAGGCCGCCGAGCTGTATCAGAAGATCGCGACCGAGCGGCGCACCGGCCAGCTCCGCGCCGACCTCGTCATCACGACGATCACCTATCTCGATCTGCTGAAGGACGTGGGTGCCTTCGCGCCCTACGAGCCGGCGCAGTGGGGCGATTTCGATCCGCGCTTCCGCATGGGCGGCTACGACAAGGGCTGGACGGCGGTCGTGTACGAGATTTTTCCGCATGCGATCGCGTGGAGAACGGATCGCGTGCGCGAGGCCGACGCGCCGCACACGCTGGCGCAATTGACGGATGCAAAGTGGCGCGGGCGCATCGGAACCACGACGCACATGGAAGACTTCCTCAATGCAATGCTCACGAAGCTCGGCGAGAACAAGGGCATGGCACTGATCCGCGGGCTCGCGGCCCAGAAGAACCGGCTTTATCCGAGCCACGCGGCGCTCGCCGATGCGCTCGCGGCCGGAGAAGTCGATGTCGCGTGGGGCCTGATCGCCGCACGTCCGATCGACCTTGCAGCGAAGGGCGCGCCCGTCGCGTACGCGCTCGGCGAGCAGCAAGTGGCGGAAGGCAACACTATCTCGATCGGTCGCGATACGACGAAGCCGCACGCGGCCGCGCTGTTCGTCGACGTGATGCTGTCGCCCGAAGTGCTCGAAGCGTCGGACCGCTGGCAGGGCGGCCGGATCTTCGGTAATCGGAAGGGCAAGTATTCGATCCCCGCCGAGCGGACCGCGGACCTGTTCATCTTTCCGGCGCTTTCCCCGTCGCGATACAAGGAGCTCAATCGCCTCGCGGAGGAGTTGTTCATCCGGTGAGCGAGATCCGGTGAACCCACGCTGCCACGTCGCGCCGCTTTCGGAGGCGATCGGCGCGGAAATCCGCGGCGTCGACGTGTCGCAGCCGATCGACGACACGACGTTCGCGCGCATACGCGCCGCCTGGCTCGAGCACCTCGTGCTGCTGCTGCGCAAGCAGCGCCTCGACGACGCGGCGCTGGTGCGCTTCACCTCGCGCTTCGGCGAACTCGAGGAGGCGCCGCTCTTCCAGGGGCGCCGCTTCGTCGACGCGCATCCGGAGGTGATGATCGTCTCGAACGTCGTCGTCGACGGACATGAGCTCGGCAGTCTCGGGAATTCGGAGGCGTTCTGGCACAGCGACTTGAACTTCGTCGAGCAGCCGCCCGATGCGAGCTGCCTCTACGCGCTCGAAGTGCCGCCAAGCGGCGGCGACACCGGGTTTGCGAACATGTATCGCGCGTTCGAGACGCTGCCGGGCGATCTTGCTGCCGCGATCGCCGGCCGGCAGATCCTGCACGATGCGCGCTTCAACAGCGCCGGCTACCTGCGCGAAGTCCGCGTGCCGGACACGCTTCATCCGATCGTACGCACGCATCCGGAGACGGGCCGCAAGGCGCTGTACCTCGGCCGCCGTGCGAACGCGCGTGTCGACGGACTTCCGGCCGATCGTTCGGACGCACTGCTCGATCGCCTGTGGGAGCACGCGACATCGCCGGCATGCACGTGGCATCACCGCTGGCAAGCCGGCGACCTGCTGATCTGGGACAATCGGTGCACGCTGCATCGGCGAGACGCATTCGATGCCACGCAGCGGCGCATCTTGCATCGGACGCAAACGCGCGGTACGCGGCCGGCTTGAAAACGAGGAGTCGAGATGAACGCATTGTCGTGGATCATCAGCATCGTCGTGACAGTTTCTCTGCTGGCCGCCGGACCGGAGACCGTTGCCCAGACGGCACCGCAGGAGGAAGCCGCCGCGATGAAGCTCCTCGCCGGCCTGCCGCCCGATCAGCGCCTGGCAGTCCTCGAACGCGAGGCGAAGCGCGAAGGCGAATTCACGATCTACGGCGCGCTTGGCATCGACCGCGCGCAGATCCTGAGCAAGATGTTCAACGAGCGCTATCCGGACGTGAAGGTGAACTTCGTTCGGCTCACCGAGGCGGAGCTCGCAGACAAGGTGCTGCTCGAAAACCGCACCGGCCGCGTGAATTCGGATCTCGCGCTATCCACCGTCGCCTGGATGGGGTTGCTCGCGCCGGCGCTTGCGCCCTACGAGACGACGTCATGGAGTGACTTCGACCCGCGCTTTCGCCTCGGCAGCGTGAAAGACGGATGGACGGCCATCGTGTACGAGTCGCTGCCGACGACGATCGCGTGGCGCACCGATCGCGTCAAGCGCGAGGACGCGCCGAAGACGCTGCAGCAGGTGGCGGATCCGAAATGGGCGGGTCACATCGGCACGACGACGCACCTCGAGAACATGATGAACGGGCTGATCGGGTCGCTCGGCGAAGCGCCGGCGATGGATCTGCTTAAAAAGCTCGCTGCGAACAAGCCACGGCTGTACAGCTCGACCGCCGCGTTGTCGCAGGGACTCGCAGCCGGCGAATTCGACGTCGCGTTCGACTTCAGCGCGCATCGTCCGGTGCTGCTGAAGAAGCAGGGCGCCCCCGTCGATTTCGTATTGCAGACGCCGCTTTTCGCAACCGGCATCACGTTCTCGGTCGTGAAGGGCGCGAAGCATCCGTATGCCGCGGCCCTGTACATGGACTACCTGACGCAGGCGAGCCAGCAAGAGCGCCTCGACAAGGCCGAAGGCGGCCGGCTGTTCGGCAACACGAAGGGCACCTACGACATCAAGCTCACCGATTATCCGAACCTTCGCCCCTACACGCCGATTTCGCCGGAGCGGTTCAAGGAGCTGAACCGCATCGCCGAAGACCTGTTCATCCGCAAATGACCTGAGCGGCGCCGGGCTGCGCCGCCTTGCACCGAACATGAACCTCGCGACGTACTGGATGGACGGACCGCGCATCGGCATTGCCGACGAAGGCGCGATGTGGGACCTGCGCCGCGTCGTCGCGCGCTGGCTGTTCGAGGTCGAGCGCAACGTGCACGCGGCGGACATCGCGGCCGCGCTCGTTCCATTCGACATGGCGCTCTTCATCCGTCAGAGCCACGGCGGCCTCGATCAATTCCGCGAGGCGATCGCCTGGGCGCGCGAGCATCGCGACGCCGTCGAGCGTTCGCCGGGTTCGATCGCGCCGCTCGTCGTTCCGGTCGACGACGTTCGCCTGCTGCCGCCGGTCGTGCAGCCGAGCAAGGTGATCTGCGTCGGCAACTCGTATGCGGATTACCTGGTGGACCAGAAGCTTCCGAAGGACGAGTGGCCAAAGGACGTGAAGATCTCGTTCCTCAAGTCGCCGACGGCGCTGATCGGCCACGGCGAGGCGATCCGCTTTCCGCCGGACTCGAGCGAATGGGATTACGAGAACGAGCTGACGATCGTCGTCGGGCGGACTTGCCGCGACGTCTCGCTCGCCGAAGCCGACCGGTACATCTTCGGCTACACGATCCT
>DATEIQ010000259.1:0-9413 GCA_035278845.1 Casimicrobiaceae bacterium
GCCGCGGATGCAGGTACAGGAAGCACGCGCCGGGTCCGCCGCGCAGGTACTTGTAGCTGCCCCCGACGGCGAAGTCGACGTCGCTCTGCTGCACGTCCACCGGCAGGGCGCCGAGCGAGTGATAGACGTCGAGCAACACGCGGCCGCCCGCCGCATGCGACCAACGGACGATGCGTTCGACGTCGTCGAGTCGCTGTCCGGTGTTGAACACCACCTCCGACACGACGACGAGGTCGATGCGACGGCCGATGGCGCCAACGAGGTCGGCCGTGTCGAACCGGCCGTCGGCGCGCGGGTCGACCAGCGTGAGCGCGATGCGCCCGCGCCGCGCGTATTCGCGCAGGATCACGTCGAGCGAGTCGAACTCGCCGCGCGTCGCGACGACGCGCGGGACGGCATCGCGCTCGAACGTATTGAGGATCGCGCGCAGGCCCTGGCCCGCGCTCGTCTTCGGGACGACGCAATCCCCGCGCGGCGCGTGGAGCAGCGCCGCGATGCGCGCGCGAAAAGCGGTCGTCT
This sequence comes from Casimicrobiaceae bacterium, assembly GCA_035278845.1. GTDB lineage: Bacteria > Pseudomonadota > Gammaproteobacteria > Burkholderiales > Casimicrobiaceae > VBCG01. The sequence continues at coordinate 520 of DATEIQ010000259.1, forward strand.
CCGCCATCCACGCGTCCCACGCGTCGCCCATGCGCGCGTACCACGCATCGAGTCCTTCGCGGACGTCGGCGGCGGTGGCGTCGAGCGGCCGGCCGAGCGAATGGTTCGCAAGGTAAATGCGTTCGGCGTTCGCCGCGAGGGCGCGCGAGAAAAGCGGCGCGACGTGCGCCGCAAGCGCGTCCTCGGTCAGCGGACCCGAACCCAGCGCCGCGACGGCGCGCTCGATCGCGCCCTCCCGTTGCGTCAGGTCCGGCGACGACGAACCGATCATCGCGCGCCGATCACCGTCCGCACGTCGATCAGCTCGGGAAAGAACGAATGCTCGAGCGCGCGCCGCAGGAACGTGACGCCCGACGAGCCCCCGGTGCCCGGCTTGTAGCCGATGATGCGCTCGACCGTCTTCAGGTGCCGGAAGCGCCAGAGCTGGAACGCCTCCTCGACGTCGACCAGCTTTTCGCACATGTCGTACGCGTCCCACCAATGCGCCGGGTCCGCGTAAATGCGCTGGAATACCGGCACGAGGTCCGGATTGCGCTCGTAGCGCTGCGTGACGTCGCGCGCGAGCGTCGCGTGCGGCACCGGCAGGCCGCGGCGCGCGAGATGGCGCAGGAACTCATCGTAAAGCGACGGCGCGTGCAGCAGGCGCTCGAGCTCTGCAAACGCCGCCGGGTCGTGACGGAACACGTCGAGAATCGCGGCGTTCTTGTTGCCGAGCAGGAACTCGATCGCCCGGTATTGCGCCGACTGGAATCCCGACGACGTGCCGAGCGCGGGACGGAACCCTTCGTATTCGGAAGGCGTCAGCGTCTCGAGCACCGCCCATTGCTCGAACAGCTGCTTCTGGATCAGCTTGACGCGTGCGAGGATCTTGAACGACGGCTCGAGCTCGTCGGCCCGCACGCGCGCGATCGCGGCGCCGAGCTCGTGGATCATCAGCTTCATCCACAACTCGGCGACCTGGTGCTGGACGATGAACAGCATCTCGTCGTGCCGCGGCGGCTTGCCTTCCACGCCCGACACCGGCCGTTGTGCGCCGAGCAGCGCGTCGAGTTGCAGATACCCGCCGTAAGTCAGCCGATCGGCGAGATCGGTCACAATGCCGGGTTCGAGATCAGCCATTCGACGTCGCATGCGAAGAACGAGCCGATTCTACGCCGCAGCCATCCTGTGCGCGCTCGCATTCGCGGGATGCAGCGCCGGCCCGGCGCCCGAGCGGCGCATCGCGCTCGCCGAATGCCGCCTGCCGAAGGTTTCACAGGCCGTGCAATGCGGCACGCTCGAAGTGCCGGAGAATCGCGACGATCCGCACGGCCGGAAGCTGTCGCTGTTCGTCGCGATCCTCCCGGCGAACACGCTGTCGCCGAAGGCCGATCCGCTGCTGCTGCTGGCGGGCGGGCCCGGGCAGCCGGCGTCGACGCTCGGGCCGTTCGCGCTGCAGCTCTCGGCACTGCGTCGCACGCGCGACGTCGTGCTGATCGACCAGCGCGGCACCGGCCGCTCGTCGCGGCTCGACTGCCCGGCGTTCGCGCCGGACGAGCACGCCGAATTCGACATCGATCCCGTCCCGAAGTCGCTGCTTTGCGCGTGGCAGCTCGCCGAGCGGCATATCGATGCTTCGCAGTACACGACGAGCGCCTTCGTCGCCGACATCGAAGCCGTGCGCGAGGCGCTCGGTTATCGGCAGTGGAACCTGTGGGGCGGCAGCTACGGCACGCGCGTCGCGCAGGAATATCTCCGCCGGCATCCCGATCGCGTCCGCACGATGGTGCTGGACGGCGTCGCGCCGCCCTCGCTGCGCATTTCGTTCGACGTCTGGCGCACGCGCGACGCCGCGCTCGACGGCGCGATCGCCGCCTGCCTCGCGTCGCCGCCGTGCGCGAAGGCGCATCCCGACGCCGCCGGATTGCTCGACGACTTGCGGCGCACGCTCGAGGGCGGCCGCACGATCACGCTGCACGATCCGCGCACGGGCGTGGCGCGCGAGATGCACGTCGATTACGACCTCGTGATCGGCGCGCTGCAGCCGCTCACCTACGCACCGGAAGCGGCGAGCCTCATTCCGGAATTGCTCGCGCTCGCGCGCGACGGCGAGTTCGCGCCGCTGCTCGCCGCATCGCTCGCTGTCATCGGCGACCTGCCGGATCAGTTCAGTCCCGCGCTCTACTACTCGGTGACCTGCGCGGAGGACGTCCCGCGCGTGACGCGCGACGAGCGGCTGAACGGCGTCGACGATCCGCGCGTGCGTGCGCTCGCGCGCCGCGCGCTCGCCGTCTGCGATCAGTGGCCGAAGGGCAGCGTTCCGCCGGATTTCACGAAGCTCGTTACGAGCGACGTCCCGGTACTGCTCCTTTCCGGTGCGCTCGACCCGGTGACGCCTCCCGCGTATGCCACGCAGGTCGCGAAGGGATTTCCGAACAGCCGGCAGGTCGTCGCACGCGGCTTCGGCCACATCGTCTCGCTGACGCCGTGCGGGCCGCGGCTCATCGCGGCGTTCGTGGACAGTGCTGGCGTCGAAAGCCTGCCGCAGTCGTGCATCGACTTCCTCGAGCACTCGAAACGCCCGCCGATGTGGGCTGACCGCCTCGCACCGCAGCCATGATCGAAGTCGACGCGCTGCGCAAATCGTACGGCGGGCGGCATGTCGTGCACGCGGTGCGCGGCGTCACGTTCGCCGCACCCGATGGCGCGATCACGGGGCTGCTCGGTCCTAACGGAGCCGGCAAGACGACGCTGTTGCGGATGATCGCGACGCTCGTCGTTCCGGATGGCGGATCCGCGCGCGTCGACGGCATCGACGTGACGGCCGACCGGCATGCCGTGCGCCGGCGCATCGGCGTGCTGTCGGACGCGCGTGGCCTCTATCCGCGGCTGACCGCGCGCGAGAACGTTCGCTACTTCGGACATCTGCACGGCCTGCGCGGCGACGCGCTCGACGCGCGCATCGACCGCCTGTTCGCGACGCTCGGTGCGACGCCGATCGCGGATCGCCGCGCTGCGGCGCTGTCGCAGGGCGAGCGCATGAAGGTGGCGATCGCGCGCGCGCTCGTGCACGACCCGCACACGCTGCTGCTCGACGAGCCGACGAACGGCCTCGACATCCTGAGCGTGCGCACGCTGCGCGAGCACCTGCGCGCGCTGCGCGGCGAGTGCAAATGCCTGTTGTTCTCCTCGCACGTCCTGCAGGAGGTCGCCGCGCTCTGCGACCACATCGTCGTGCTCGCGCAAGGACACGTCGTCGCTGTCGGCACGCAGGCCGAACTCGTCGCGCGCGCCGGAACGGGCAACCTCGAGGATGCTCTGATCGCGCTGATCGGCTCGCCTGAAGGTCTCGCCGCGTGAAAGAGGGGTCGGAGACAACGTTCGGGCACCGGACCGGGACTGGCGCCGGAAAGTCGTTGCCGACCCCATTTTTCGGCTCGCGCACGCTCGCGATCCTGCGCAAGGAGCTGCTCGAGACACTGCGCGATCGCCGCACGGGAGTGGTTACGCTCGTATCCGCCATTCTCGCCGGTCCGATCCTGCTGCTGTTGATCTTCAACCTGATCGCGAGCCAGGCCGAGCGCGCCCGCGACCTCGTGCTGCCTGTCGTTGGCGCCGAGTACGCGCCCGCGATCGTCGCGTTTTTCGAGCGCGCGCAAGTGCGCGTTTCCGTTGCACCCGCGGAGTACGAGGCCGGCATACGGCGCGGCGATCTCGACGTCGTACTGGTGATCGACGAGCGCTTCGCGGCAGACGTCGCGCAAGGCAAGCCCGGCCTCGTGCGGCTCGTCTACGATCGCTCGCGCGACCGCGCGCGCCCGGCGATCGAGCAGGCGGAGGCGTTGCTTCGCACGTACAACCGGACGTGGGGCGAGCAGCGGCTGGTAATGCGCGGCGTCACGTCGAGCGTCGCCTATCCGCTGCGGGTCGAGGGAGCGGATCTCGCCACGCCCCAGCAATCCGGCGCGCTCGTGTTGTTCCTCGTCGCATATTACGGATTGTTCGCTTCGGTGATGGGCGGCATGGCGGTGGCGCTCGACACGACAGCCGGCGAGCGCGAGCGTCAGTCACTCGAGCCGCTGCTCGCGACGCCGGCGCGTCCCGCCGAAATCGTCGTCGGCAAGTGGATTGCCGTCTGCGCATTCGATGCGCTCGTCGTTGCGCTCACGCTCACCGGGTTTTACGTGACGCTCGCGTACGCGCCGCTGCCGGCGGTGGGCGTGCCGTTCCTGTTCGGTGGCCGCGAGTTCGGCCGCTTCCTCCTCGTGCTGCTGCCGCTGATGCTGCTGCTGCCTGCGATCCTGCTCTACGTCGGCAGCCGCGCCCGCGCCTACAAGGAGGCGCAGGCGAACGTTTCGGTCCTGCTGTTCGTCGTGTCGCTGATTCCCGTCGTCCAACTGTTCCTTCAGCGCAGGGAACCGGACTGGCTGATGTTCGTGCCCGTCTCCGCGCAATACTCGCTGCTCAACACGGCGCTCCGTGGCGAGGCGCCGGCGCTTTCGCAATGGCTGCTTTCGTGGGTCACCCCCGCCGTACTGATCGTGATCGCGCTCGTGGCGGTCGCGCGGCGGCTCGCCCGCGAATCGATCCTGAGCAGCCGCTAGCGTCATGCGAAAATTGGCCGTGGCCAAAACGGATTCACGCGCGGAAAGAACGGCGACGGAGCGCGCGGAGAACATGTCGACGGCGCGCGCCGAGCTCATGGACACGCGCGAAGTCGCCGCGTATCTGCGCCTGAAGGAGCGGCGCATCTACGACCTCGTGCGCCAGCGCGCGATTCCGCACGTTCGCGCCACGGGCAAGCTGCTTTTCCCGCGCGAGCAGGTCGACGCGTGGATCGCGGCGAAGGGCGCGCCGGTCGCGGCGCCGAAGTCGCGGCCGGCGATAGTCGCGGGAAGTCACGATCCGCTGCTCGACTGGGCGGTGCGCGAATCGCGCTGCGGACTCGCAATGCTTTCGGTGGGCAGTCGCGCGGGCGTCGCCGCGCTCGCTCGCGGCGATGCGATGGCGGCTGCGACGCATTGGATCGACGACGCGAGCGGCGAATACAACGTGCCGCTCGTGCGCGAGCTTCTCGGCGGCGCGGACGTCGTCGTGCTCGAATGGGCGAAGCGCACGCAAGGCTTTCTCGTGCGACAAGGCAATCCGCTGCGCGTCCGCAAAGTCGCGGACGTGGCGCGCAAGCGCTTGCGCATCGCGCGGCGGCAACCCGAGGCCGGCAGTCATCACCTGTTTCTGCACCTGCTCGCGCGCGCGGGAATCGCACCGGAGTCGCTCGACTGGCTGCACCGCGTCGCCCATGCCGAAACCGAGCTCGCGACGATCATCCGCGACGGCCACGCCGACATCGGCCTCGGCGTCGAAGCGGCCGCACGCGCGCACGACCTCGGGTTCCTGCCGCTCGCTACCGAGCGCCTCGACCTCGTCGCGTTCCGCCGCGACGCATTCGAGCCGCCGCTGCAGGCGCTGCTCGCGTGGACGCGTACGCCCGCGTTCGTGGAGCAGGCCGTCGCGCTCGGCGGCTATGACGTCGCGAGCACCGGACGCGTCGTCTTCAACGCCTGATCGTCGGAAGCTTGCTCACCCGGCGTGGCGGGTGAGGAATTCAAGCGTCTTCTCGTTGAATGCGGCGACGTTCTCGTACACCGGCGCATGCGAGCAATCCTCGAAGATGACGAGCTCGGAGCGGGCGATGCCGCTTTTCAGCGGCTCGGCGAACCGTGTCGACGTGACGGCGTCGTGGCGCCCGAACGTGATCTGCGTGGGCGCGACGATCCGCGCCAGCTGCGCCTCGGCGTCGTGCGCGATCACGGCATCCGCTTGACGCATGAACGCGTCGACCGGCTGCGCGGGACGGCTGCGGACGAACTCGGACAGCGTCTGGATGAAGTCGGGCCTTCGAACGTACAGCTCGGGCGTAAAGCACCAGGGAAAGATGCCCTGGATCACCATCTCAGGCACGCTGTTCAGAGCCCTGGCCATGACTTGCCATCCCTTCACGACAGCCGCGCAATACGCGTCGGTCTTCGTCCAGCCGCTGTGCAGCGACAGCGACTTCACGCGCGCCGGATGCTTTGCCGCCAGCCAGAGCCCGGTGGCGGCGCCGAGCGATAGCCCAGACACGTGCGCTTTGTCGATCCCGGCGGCATGCATCAGCGCCGCGACGTCGTCGGCGAACATCTCCGTCGACCACGCACCGCCCGGCTTGTCCGATTCTCCGGTTCCGCGCAAGTCGACCGAAATGCAGGTGAAGCGCTTCGCGTACTCCGCCACCTGGAACGCATAGCAGGCGTTGTCGGCGGCCAGGTAAGGGATCAGGACCAGCGGCTCGCCGCTGCCCTGCTGCTCGTAGTGCATCGTGATGCTGCCGGCTCGGATGCTGGGCATCATGTCCTCCTGAGCGTGGATGACGTCGGATGGCGTCGATCGTGACGGCGATGCTTTACGCGCGCGCTTCACCCTCCATCGCGACGCAGGTGTAACGCCGCCCGTCGAGCGGAACGAGGCGGACGCGTGTGCGGTAGAGCCGCTCGATGTTGTCGGTGGTGAGCGCGTCGGCCACGCTGTCGAGAGCGAGTGGCTTGCCGTCGGCAAGCAGCAGCGCGCGATCCGCGTGCGCGAGCGCGTGATCGGGTTCGTGCGTCGAAAACATGATCGTCATGCCGGCTGCGCGCAAGCTGTCGATCTCGCGCAGCACGCGCGCCCGATTGCCGAAATCGAGGTTTGCCGTAGGCTCGTCGAGAACGAGGATGGGCGCCTCCTGCGCGAGCGCACGCGCGACGAGCACCAGTTGGCGCTCGCCGCCCGATAACTCGGTGACGGGCCGGTTCGCGAGAGACGCGATCCCCAACCGTTCGAGCGCGCCGAACGCCGCCGCGCGATCGGCCGCGCCGGGCCGTGCGAACGTCGGCAGGCGCGCGGCCCGGCCCATCAGAACCGCCTCGAGCACGGTGAAGCCGAACGCGGGCATGTGCTGTTGCGGCACGTACGCGAGGCGCTTGGCGCGCTCGGCGGGCGCGAGCGCATCGACCCGCTCACCGTCGACGCGCACGCTGCCCGCCTGCGCCGGCAGCAAGCCGAGCAGTGTCCGGAAGAGCGTCGTTTTGCCCGCGCCGTTGCCGCCGAGCACCGCAAGCGTCTCGCCGGGATCGAGCGCAAACGACACGTCGCTGCCGACGCAACGCGCGCCGAATCCGAACGCGAGGTCGTCGACCTGTAGCACGGTAACCCCGCTATGCGGGCACGCTCGATCCGCAGCCTCGGTGGCGGTCAGGAAAAACGCCGAGCGTCAGTCGATGCCGACAACGACGCTGCTCGCCTTGATCAACGCGTGCGCCGGCTTGCCCACGGCGAGTCCGAGCGACTCGGCGGAGCGCGTGCTGATCGTGGCGACGACATCCACCCCGCCGGCCACCGCGATCGTCACCTCCGTCGTGACCGGGCCTTTCACGAGGTCCTTCACCTTGCCGCTGAAATGATTCCTGGCGCTGGTCTTCACGTCGGTGGCCCCGTGTACGTAGCGTTTATGCAGCGGATTGTCGCACACGCTCGCGGGACGTCGGTCTGGCCGCTCACTCGCTGCCGGGTATTTCACTGCAACCTCGTGCTCCGACCCGCTTACGCTGACGATCGATTGCGGACCATGTATCGTATGGCGTACACCCGGAAGCCAGCAACGCCACGGGTATCGCCAGCGTCGGAGGCCTCCCGTACGGAATTCTCCATGCGAGAAGTCAAACGTTCCCTGCAGCCAACTGCCCGCGGGCAGTGTAGCTTGGTGAGCGTCGACAAGCCGTCATTGCAGAAAGGCGTGAATGATCAGGGTGATTCTCGCGGATGATCACGCCGTGGTGCGTGACGGATTGCGCGTGCTGCTGGAGGCGCAGTCCGATTTCGACGTCGTGGGTGCGGCCGCCAACGGTCGCCAGGCGGTTCGACTCGTGCACGAACTCCATCCGGACGTCGTGGTGATGGACATCGCGATGCCGGAACTGAACGGCATCGAGGCGACGCAGCAGATTCACGATGCTTCGCCGTCGACGCAGGTGCTGATCTTGTCGATGCACTCGACAACCGAGCACATCTTCCGCGCGCTGCAGGCCGGCGCGCGGGGCTACCTGCTCAAGGATTCCGCCGGCGCCGAAGTGGTGGACGCGGTGCGCGTCGTGCATGCGGGACGACGCTATCTCGGCCAGAAGATCGCATCGACGGTCGTCGACGACTACATCTCGGAGCGCCACCGCGCGAGTCCCCTCGACAGCCTCAGTCCGCGCGAGCGGCAGATACTGCAACTCGTCGCGGAAGGGAAATCGAGCGCCGAGGCGGCGGCGATGCTGTTCCTGTCGCCGAAAACCGTGGACACGTATCGCAGCAGGATGATGCAGAAGCTCGACATCGACGACTTGCCCAGCCTCGTCAAGTTTGCGATTCAGCATGGCGTGACGCAACTCGACTAATCACCACGCGGCGGGTCTTGGCGCGATGTCGCGCATCGTTCCGCGTTTGTCCGGCGCTACTTGCCTGGCCGTTTCGCACGCGCCGCCTTCACCTGGTCCGCAGTGACCAAATTCGCCTGGTTGCCCCACGAGATTCGTTCGTGATTCGCGACGTCGGCAACGTCGGCATTGCTCAGCGAGGCAGCGAATGGCGGCATCGCGCCGGGGTAAGTAACTCCGCCGATCGGCACGCCTTGCGCGCCTTGCAGGATCGTATCGATCTGCACGGTGGGATCGGTAGCGAGCACGGAGGCGTTGCCCTTCAGCGGAGGGAAGGCTCCGGCCAGTCCCGTGCCGGTGGCCTGGTGGCAGGCCGCGCAGTCGGCCGTGTACAGCGAGGCGCCCCGGACAGCATCGAACTTGTACGGGCCCGCGGGCGCGGCGCTGGCCGCTGCCGTCGAAGCCGCCGGCGCCGGCGCT
>DATEIQ010000260.1:0-7621 GCA_035278845.1 Casimicrobiaceae bacterium
CGAAAGATCCTGCGCGAGCAGTTGTTCGACATCCTGCGCGAGCAGCCATTCGTAGAGCGCCAGCATCGCAACGGTGCCTACGCCGACGCACGCGCCGTGCGCGGCCGGCTCGCCGTCGATTTCGATCCGGTCCATTTCCCACAGGTGCGCGAACTGATGCTCGCTGCCGCTCGCCGGGCGCGAATCACCGTGCGCCTGCATCGCGAAGCCGGAGACGAGCAGGCCTTCGACCATCGCGCGCAGCGCCTCGACATCGTGCGCAGCCACGCGCGCCGGAGCTCCGAGCCAATCCCTGACGTGGTCCTGCACCAGCGCGAACGCGTTCGAATCGATCGGATCCTCGCCGGCCGCGTCGGCGAGAATCCAGTCGGCGCCGGCGACAATTTTGCCCGCCATGTCGCCATAGCCCCAGGGCGCCATGCGCGAGGGCGCATGCGCGATCACGTCGAGATCGGCAACGACCGCGACGGGCGGCGGGCATGGGAACGTCCGCTTGAACCCGTCGTCGAGCATCGCCGCACCGGACGCCGCGTAGCCGTCCATCGACGCTGCAGTCGCGACGCTCGCGTACGGAATGCCGGCGATTCCGGCAGCACATTTGGTGACGTCGCTGATCACGCCCGCGCCGACGGCAATCGGCAGTGCATCCGCTCGTGCGAACCGTGCGGCGAGATCGCGCGCGAGCTCGATGCGCGGCTTCACGCGCGGCGCTTCTTCGAGAACGATCGGTTCCGCGACGGCGATGCCGGCCTCACGCAACGCGGCCATCGTCGCGCGGCCTGCGGCTTGCAACGTGGCGCGGTCGGCAACGATCACGCACGCGCGTGGCGCTGCCGCCGTCGCGACGAGCCGGGGAAGTTCCGCAATGGCTCCGCGTTCGACAGCGACCGCGCGCGTCACCGATGCGCTGCGCACCGCGTGGTCGAGAACCGCGTGCGTGCAGTCCTTCAGCGAATCGGCATCGCGCGTCACACGCCGTCGAGCAGCGCCAGCAGCTCGTCATGGATGGCGCCGTTCGAGGCGATGCGCTCCACGTCGTCGTCGTCCGCGTCGCGGCCGTCGAGCCGGGTGACCCGCCCGCCGGCAGCGCGCACGAGTGCCATCGCCGCCGCGTGCGACACCGCATCAGCCTTCAGCGACACGAACGCGTCGAGCTGCCCGTCGGCGACGAGCGTCATCTCGAGGCCGCCGGAGACGATGATGCGCACGCCGCGTGCCGCGCTGCCCAGACGACGCACCGCTTCCGCCGTGCGCGCGACAGCCGTCTCGTCGAAATGCGACGTGAGCACGATCGACACGACGGCATCGCCAAGCATGGCGCGCTGCGACACGTGCGCAACGCGGTCGTTCACCGTCGCGATCGCGTCTTCGCAATAGCGGGCGACGACGTTCGCGAGCGGCGCGTGCACGATGCCCGCGCGCGTGCGTCCGCCCTCCTGATAGGCGAGCGTTACCGAAAACCACGGCAGCCCCGCGGCGAAGTTGACGGTGCCGTCGAGCGGATCGACGATCCAGCACGAACTGCCGGGCGATCCGCTGGCGCCCGCTTCCTCGGACACGATGGCCGCGTCAGGCGTGAGCGCGCGCAGGCCGTCGAGCACGATGCGCTCGGAGGCGAGATCGGCCGCGGTGACGACGTCGCGGAGCTCTTTGCGCGCGACGTCGAGTGGTCCGGCGCGCATTTCGCACAGCGTGCGGGCTGCCTGCGCGGCGATCGCCTCGGCGCCGCGCAGCAGCGCTTCGTAACGGGACTTCATCGGCTTGAATGGTCGGTGATCACGGCTCCTTCACCAGCGCCGCCGTTTCCTTCATCAACTTTTCATATCCGGCTTTCGGCGCCAGCTCGCCGCGCATCACGGCGATGATGATCTCGCGCTGCGCGCGCCAGGTCTTCACCGAATTGCCGCCCGGATAGCCCTGCCACGGAACGGAGCGCTCGACTTGCAGCGAGACGGTCCTGAAGTTCGGGTTCTTGTCGTAGAACGGACCCAGGAACTCCGCTCCCGACGCGCGCAGGTTCGTGGGCAGATAGCCGGTCGATTCGACGACGATCTTCTGCGCCTCCGGGCCGGTGACGAACTTCAGGAATTCCCACGCGGCCTTCTGCTTCTTCGCATCGCGCGTCGTGATGATCGCTGCGTTGCCGCCGGTGGGCAGGCCGCCCTTCGCCTTGTTGTCGATCGGAAACACCGCGGTGCGCAGCGTGAACTTGTCGCCGATCAGGTCGGTGACCTGGCGCAGGCGCGCGGGCGTGTCGAAGAAGATGCCGATCTTGCCGGCAATGAACTGCTGGCGCGACTGATCCCAGTCGATCAACGGCATGCCGTCCTCGGCGACGAAGCGGCGGAAGCGCTCCAGCACCCTGACGCCGAGGTCGGGACCGCCGAGCGGCACCTTGGCGCCGTCGACGACGGTGCCGCCGGCCTGGGTGATCATCGCGTGATAGAGCCAGACGTCGGGCCAGTCGTGCACGTTGTACGCGAGCCCCGCGACGTCGGCGGACCGGATTTTCGCCGCCAGTGCGAGGATGCCATCCCAGTTGTCGGGCATCTGGTCGGGATTGCCGCCGGCCTTTTTCACGAGATCGACGTTGTAATACATGATCGGCGACGACGCGTTGAACGGCAATCCGTACAGCTTGCCGTCGACCTTGCCGAGATTGACGATCTTCGGCGAATAGTTCCTGTCGCGAAACTCCTTGCTCTCCGCGGCGAGCAGCGGGCCGAGATCGACGATCTGGTTGCGCTTCGCGAGCGTGCGCGCGAGCTCGGACAACAGGTGGAACCCGGAGTAATAGACGTCGGGAAGCTGGTTCGTCACCGCCTGCCGCATCATTGCTTGATGCCCATCGTCGTACGTCGTCGCGGGCGCGCGGAACGCGATCTTGATGTCGGGATGGCGCTTCATGAATTCCTGCGCGATCGGCTCGTGGAACTTCGCGAACGCGGGGAATGCGTAGAGCACGTCGAGCGTCACCTGCTGCGCATGCGCGGCGGGCGTTGCGATCGCGCCGGCGAGGGCGATCGCGCCAAGCAGAACGGTCCTTCTCTTCATTTCATCCTCCTTGTGATCAAGGACTGACGGGATTTCACTTGATACCGGTCATCGTGATGCCTTCGATGAAGCGGCGTCGCGCGATCAGGAACGCGAGAACGAGCGGCGCGGTGATCACCGTTGCGGCGGCGGTGAGCGAGCCGTAGTTCGACCCGGTTTCCGAGTCGGCGAAGAACAGCATGCCGAGCGGCGGCGTTGCGAGATTCATGTCGTTGATGACGATCAGCGGCCAGTAGAGGTCATTCCAGTGCGCTACGACGGAGAACACGGAGAAGGCGGCGATCGCCGGCCACGAGCTCGGCACGACGATGCGCCAGACGATCTCGAACTCGCTCATGCCGTCGAGGCGCGCCGCGTGGATGATCTCGTCCGGATAGCCTTTGAAGAACTGGCGGAACAGGAAGATCGCGAACACCGACAGGAAGAACGGCATCATGATCGCGAAGTAGGTATTGAGTAGCCCGAGCGAGGCGAGGCCCATGTACAGCGGCAGCGCCGGCACCTGCACCGGAATGCACAGCCCGAGCAGCACGAGCGCGAACAGCGCGTTGCGGCCGGGAAAGCGCAGCTTGGCGAGCGCGTACGCACACGGCACGGCCACGAGCACCTGCACGATCAGAATGCCGGCGCACACGATGAAGCCGTTCAGCGCGAATCGCAGCAGTGGCACCTTGGTCAGCGCGCGGCCGTAGTTCTCGACGGCGTTGAAATGCTTCGGCCACAGGCTGAAGTCGACGGTAAAGATCTCCGACGGCGACTTGAGCGACGTGACCACCATCCAGACGAACGGCAGCAGGATGAACACGGCGCCGCAGATCAGTATCGTGTGCACGGCGAACAGCGTGACCATGCGCCGCAACAGCGAGCTTCCCGTCGTGATCGGCCGGGCAACGTCTTGCGCGGGCATCGCCGTCGCCATCAGTAGTGCACCCGCCGATCCAGCACGAACGTCTGAAAGATCGAGAACAGCAGCACGAACGCGAGGAAGATCAGCGTCAGCGCGGCGGCATAGCCCATGTGGAAATACTGGTAGCCCTCGAGATAGATCGCATAGAGCAGAACTTCCGAGGCGCCCATCGGTCCGCCGCGCGTCATGACGGCAACCGTGTCGAACACCTTGAACGCCGTGATCGACGTGGTGACGATCACGAACATCGTCGTCGGACCGAGCAGCGGCCACGTGATCGTCAGGAAGCGGTCGATGCCGCTGCGGCAGCCGTCGATCTCGGCCGCTTCGTAGAGATCGCGCGGAATCGCCGAGAGCCCGGCGAGGAACAGCACCATGTTGAAGCCGACGAGCTGCCAGATACCGATGGCGGCGAGCGTGGGCAGCACGTACGCGGGCTCGCTCAGGAACGCGATTTCGCCGAAGCCGAGCGCACGCAGCGCGCCGTTCACCGGCCCGAGCGCCGGATGGAGGATGAACTGCCACACCGTCGCCATCGCGATCAGCGTCGACGTGACCGGCAGGAAATAGATGACCTCGTAGATCGAGCGCGTGCGCTTGCGCCGGTGCAGCAGCACGGCAATCAGCAGGCCGAGGCCGACGGCGCCCGGAATCACCATCGCGACGTAGGCGAACGTGTTGCCGAGCGAGCGCCGGAACACGGGGTCGCCGAGCGCTTTGTGAAAATTGTCGAGGCCGAGAAAGCGCGTGTCGATCGCGCCGAGCTCGTAGTTGGTGAAGCTCAGGTACAGCAGCGCGGCGAGCGGGACGAGGTTCGTCAGCAGCAGCAGGATGAATGCGGGGACGGCGAAACCGCAGCCGGCCAGGCTTTCGATCAGCCGCTGCCGGTTGCGACGCGGGGCCGGCACGGTGGGCGCCGTGAGCGTGGCAGCCGTAATCATCGTGCGCGCGCCATTCGTGTGGATGACCCGGCCACAGCGCGCGCCGCTCGCGTGAGTGACCCGGTCATAGCGCGCAGGCCATTCGCGTGAGTGATCCGGTCATAGCGCGCGGGCCATTCGCGTGGTAGCGCCGGCGGACGGCGCCCCTTCCACATCGTCGATGCGCGCGCCTTCCGCGTCGAACACGTGGCACGCCGACGGCGCGAACAGCAACGCCAGGCGGCGCGCGTCGTCGACCATGGCATCCGGATCGCCGGCCATGACACTGGTCAGTTCGCCGGTCGCGGGCGCGGCGAGATCGACATGCAGGATGTGCTCGGCGCCGAGATTCTCGCTCCGGCGCAGGCGTCCCTCGAGTGCGCAGAGTCCCGCGCGGGTCGCACCGGTGACAACGGGCGTGATCGCCTGCGGACGGATGCCGAGCGTCAGCGCCGTGCCGGCGGGGCGCCGCACGTGGATGGGCAGATCGATGCCGAAGAGCTCGACGGTTCCGGCCGCGCCGACGCGTGCGGGAAGCAAGTTGATCGCCGGCGTGCCGATGAACTGCGCCACCTTGACGTTCGCCGGCCTCGCGTAGAGCTCGTCCGGCTTGCCGAGCTGCAGGATCGTGCCGCTGTCCATCATCGCGACGCGATCGGACATCGTCATCGCCTCGACCTGGTCGTGCGTCACGTAGATGAACGTAACGCCGAGTCGCGCGTGCAGCTCGGCGAGCTCGGTGCGCATGTGCACGCGCAGCTTGGCGTCGAGGTTCGACAGCGGCTCGTCCATCAGGAACACGGCAGGCTCGCGCACCATTGCGCGGCCGAGCGCGACGCGCTGCCGCTGGCCACCCGAAAGCTGTGACGGCCGCCGGTCGAGCAGGCTTTCGATCTGAAGCTGGCGTGCCACAGCATGCACCTGCTGCGAGATCCCGGCCATGACGCCGCGCCGGCGCGGCGAAAGCAGTCGCAACAGCGGCAGCCGCTCGAACAGCGAAAGCCGCGTCATCGTGAGCGGCAGCGCCATGTTCGCGAACACGCGCATGTGCGGGTAGAGCGCGTAGCTCTGGAACACCATCGCGACGTGGCGCTCGTGCGGGCGCAGATGATCGACGGCAGCGCCGCCGATGCGCACCGATCCGGCGGATTGCGGCTCGAGTCCCGCGATGATGCGGATCAGCGTCGACTTGCCGCAGCCCGAGGCGCCGACGAGCGTCAGGAATTCACCGTCGGCGACGGTGAGGTCGATGCCGGAGAGCACAGCCGTGGCGCCGAACGACTTGCCGATCGACTGCAGTTCGACGCTGGCCATGATCGTGTCCGATTGCGCGGTCGCTTCAGGCCGACGTCCGCGAACGTCGACCAGAGCGCGATTGGCCGGATAATATATAGATGAATCGGGCGGGTGACAAATGTATGGATGCGAAAATGACCCGGTAAGGCCGCAGAGGACTACGCGGCGACCGCTGACTTACGCGTCCGCATCCCGTGCGAGCGCGGCGGCGGCACGCGCGGTGTCTTCGTCGGATACGAGCACCGAGCCGTAGCCGCCGCGAAGCACGGCAGCGATCGCGCGGACCTTGTGGCGGCCACCGGCCGCGAACACCACCATCGGCACGCGAGCGAGATCCCGCAGCGGCAGGGCGATGGCGCGGCGATTGAGCGGATGCGCGATCGGCTTGCCGCGCGCGTCGATGAACTGGCCGATGATGTCGCACACCGCGCCGGCATCGCGCAGCTCCTTGATGCCGACGTCCTCGGGGAGTCCATAGCGGACGAGCATCGAGCGGCGCGTGGTGTCGCCGATGCTGAGCACGGCGATGTCGTCGGTTTCGATGCGCCGCAGCGCGTCGCGGAAAACGTCCTGCGCCATGATCGTGTCGCGCGATTGCGGGCTGCCGGCGTAAATGGGCGCGGCGAAATACTGGCATTGCGAATTGAGCCGCCGCGCGAGCTCGCTAACGATGTCGAACGTGTTGATCTCGAGTCCGCGCGTGAGGCCGCCCATCATCGAGTTGACGCACATGTCCGGATAGCGCGCCGCGCGCATGTGGCGGACCATTTCGCGCAGTGTTCGCCCCCAGCCGATGCCGAAGCCGCGAACCGCGTGCTGCTCGAGATGGCGCGAGACGAAGCCGGCGGCCGCGCGGCCGAGGATGGCGGGAATCTGCTCCTCGTCGCCGGGCGTGGGCACGATGACGGCGGACTCGAGCTTGAAGTCGCGCACCAGCTCGCGCTCGAGCGCGACGCAGGTCGCGAGCTCGGAATTGAGCGTGATGCCGACGAGGCCGTTGTGGCGGGCTTCGACGAGGATGCGGTTGATCCGCAGGCGCGTGGTGCCGAGGCGCCGCGCGATCTCCGCCTGCGTCAGCCCTTCCATGAAGTAAAGCCAGGCCGCGCGGATGTCGGTCTGGTCCTCGGCGGTCGTCATGCTGCGGGCTCCCGGTGGCGGAGCACCAGTTTACTTCGGGGTCAGAGCAACAAGTCCACTTATTGCTCTGACCCCAAAGTGGACCCCGAAGTCGGGCGTCGCGGTCGGCTACCAGAGCTTCGTGACGCGATACCCGTCCTGCTGGATCAGCGCGAGCAGGCCCCGCCTGCCGTAGAGGTGCGTCGCTCCGACGGCGGCGAACACATGTCCCTCGCGCAGCGGCATGAACAGACGGTAGTGCATCAGCGCCGTGCGGCCGTCGATCACATGCTTGGCGAACTCGCGGAAGTGACGTTCCATACCCGGA
>DATEIQ010000261.1:0-29428 GCA_035278845.1 Casimicrobiaceae bacterium
AAAAAAAGAGGGGTTACACTTGCGCGTAACCCCTTGGTTCATGTGGTGGGCGATACTGGGTTCGAACCAGTGACCCCTGCCGTGTGAAGGCAGTGCTCTACCGCTGAGCTAACCGCCCCGCGAACCCAGACAGGAGCCGCGATTTAACCATAGCGACGGGGTCACTTCAAACCGGTTTTCAACCTTTGTCGATCGCTGTCATGGACAATAGCGCACCAAACGGGTGCAAATTGTCACCCCGAACGGCTTCGTACCGCACCGGCGGGGCACGTTGGGCATGCCGCCCCCTTGTTAGCCAAGGCTTTTTCCTCCGGCGCTGAGCTCGGCCCGTCATGAACGACATCGCCGCGACCCCGTTGCTGTCGCCCCCGCCCTTCGACGAAATGCGGTCGGTGGAGGGGGCGGTGCGACCCCATTACCGGGCGTTTGCCGACTGGCTGACGAGGACGCCGCCCGACCGCATCGCGCAAAAGCGCGGCGAAGCCGAGCGCATCTTTCATCGCGTCGGCATCACCTTCGCCGTGTATGGCGAAGAAGCCGGAACGGAGCGCTTGATTCCGTTCGACCTCGTGCCGCGCATCATTCCCGCGGACGAATGGGCGACGCTCGAAGCCGGACTTGCGCAGCGTGTACGCGCGCTCAATCTCTTTTTGCGCGACATCTATCACGAACAGGCGATTCTGCGCGCCGGCGTGATCCCGTCCGAGCGCGTGCTCGGCAATCCACAGTACCGGCGCGAGATGGCGGGATTCGCCGTGCCCGGCGACGTCTATGCGCACGTCGCCGGCGTCGACATCGTGCGCGCCGACGGCGGACGCTACTACGTGCTCGAGGACAACCTGCGCGTGCCGTCGGGCGTGTCGTACATGCTGGAAAACCGCAAGATGATGATGCGGCTCTTTCCGGAATTGTTCGCGACGCGGTCGATCCGGCCGGTGCAGCACTATCCCGACCAGCTGCTCGAGCATTTGCACGCGGTCGCGCCGACCGGCACCGAGCGGCCGACGGTCGCGGTGCTGACGCCGGGCGCGTACAACTCCGCCTATTTCGAGCATGCGTTCCTCGCGCAGCAGATGGGCGTCGAGCTGGTAGAAGGGCGCGACCTGTTCGTGCAGGACGACACCGTCTACATGCGCACGACGCGCGGCCCGCAGCGCGTACACGTGATCTACCGGCGGGTCGACGACGACTTCATCGACCCGCTGGCCTTCCGGCCCGATTCGATGCTGGGCGTGCCGGGGATCTTCGCCGCGTACCGCGCGGGTCGCGTGACGCTCGCCAATGCGATCGGCACCGGCGTTGCCGACGACAAGTCGATTTATCCGTACGTGCCGGACATGATCAGCTTCTATCTGACGGAGGCGCCGATCCTTTCGAACGTGCCGACGCTGCTGCTGTACCGCGACGAAGATCGTGCCGAGGCACTTGCGAATCTCGACAAACTGGTCGTCAAGGAAGTGCATGGTGCGGGCGGCTACGGCATGCTGATCGGTCCCGCCGCGACGGTGGCCGAGCGCGACGCGTTTCGGCAGCGGATCCTCGCGGCGCCCGAGCGCTACATCGCGCAGCCGACGCTCGCGCTGTCGACGTGCCCGACGTTCGTCGCCGCCGGACTCGCCCCGCGGCACATCGACCTGCGCCCATACGTGCTGGCGGGCAAGGGCGTGTCGCTCGTTCCGGGTGGACTTACGCGCGTTGCGCTCCGCGAAGGATCGCTCGTCGTCAATTCGTCACAGGGCGGCGGCACCAAGGACACGTGGGTGCTGGCAACGGACTTGCCGGCGTCAGCCACGTAGCCATGTTATCCCGCACCGCGAACGAGTTGTACTGGATGGCGCGCCATATCGAGCGCGCGGAGAATACGGCACGGCTGCTCGACGTCACCTATCGCACGTCGCTGATGCCTTACCAGGTACGCGAGCCCGGCCTCGCCTGGGCGGAGCCCTGGTCGGTACCGCTGATCACGCTGGGTCTCGCGACCGCTTATTACCAGCGTCACGCGTCCCTCACCGCGGAAAACGCGTTGCGCTTCATGATCTTCGATCCGACGAACGCCTCGTCGATCCACGAATGCCTGCGCGCGGCGCGAGAAGCGGCGCGGTCGATCCGCGGCGCGATCACGTCCGAGATGTACGAGGACCTTAACTCGGCCTGGATCGAGATGCGCGCATACGACTACGAACGGGTCGAGGCGGCGGGCGTATCGTCGTTTCTCGACTGGGTGAAGATGCGCTCGCACCTGTTCCGCGGCGTGACGTTCGGCACGATGTTGCGCGACGAGGCGTACCACTTCATCCGGCTCGGCACGCACATGGAGCGCGCCGACAACACGGCGCGCATCCTCGACACCAAGTACCACATCCTCCTGCCGTCGGTGGCCGACGTCGGCGGCGCCGTCGACTATTACCAGTGGGCATCGCTCTTGCAGTCGCTGTCCGGGTTCGAGTCGTATCGGCGGATCTACAGCGACGTCATCGCGCCACGCCGCATCGCCGAGCTTTTGATCCTGCGCGACGACATGCCGCGCTCGCTGCATAGCTGCATGAACTTCATCAACGACACGCTCGAGATCCTGTGCGACGAGCACAGCCGCGAGCTGGAGCGGCAGGCAGGCGAGTTGCACGCACGGCTGCACTACGCGCGCACCGACGACATCATGGCGTTCGGGCTGCACGAGTGGCTGATGGATTTCCTGGAACATATCTCGCGCCTGGGCGCCGAAGTGAATCGCGTCTTTCTCGTCCCGACCGATCCGCCGATGCCCGAGGCACCGGCCGGCGCGCCGCCGCGGCCGGCGGTCAGCGTGCCACGCGCGATTCACGCATTGCGTTAAAATTCATTCAGGTACATTCGGTATTTCGCGTTTCTCCTTATGACTTATTGCGTCGCCATGTCGCTGGACGCCGGGATGATCTTTGCGTCCGATTCGCGCACCAACGCCGGCGTCGACCAGATCGCGCGGTTCTCCAAGATGCGGGTGTTCGCCCGCGACGCCGACCGCGTCGTCGTCTTGCTGTCGTCGGGCAACCTGTCGATCACGCAGAACGCCGTCAACATCATCGAGCAGCGCGCCCGAACCGGCACCGACGGCGAGACGCACGTCTGGAACGCGACGTCGATGTTCGACGTGGCGCGTCTACTCGGTGACGCACTGCGCGAGGTGAAAGCCCGCGACGGCCCGTACATGGAGCAGCACAACATCGACGCGTCGGCCAACTTCATCGTCGGTGGGCAGATCCACGGCGAGGCGCCGCGGCTGTTCGAGGTCTACAGCGAGGGCAACTTCATCGAGGCGACGCCGGACACCTGCTATTTCCAGATCGGCGAGTCGAAGTACGGCAAGCCGGTGATCGACCGCGTCGTGCACCGCGGCACGTCGCTGCTCGACGCGACGAAGTGCACGATCGTCTCGTTCGACTCGACGATGCGCTCGAACATCTCGGTCGGACTGCCGATCGATCTGCTGGTGTACGAAACCGGCAGCCTCAAGGTGGCGCTGCAGCGCCGCATCCAGGAGTTCGACCCGTACTTCCAGATGGTGCACCACCAGTGGGGCGAGGGCCTGCGGCGCGTGTTCGCGCAGCTTCCCGATCCCGACTGGCTGTAAATGGGCTCTGCTCGCATTTACGATCAGCGTTCGCAATGACGATCCGCGTCGCGCTCGCGCACCGTACGAGCTACCGCTACGACCGGCTCGTCAACCTGTCGCCGCACGAGATCCGCCTCCGGCCCGCGCCGCATTGCCGCACGCCGATCCTCGGCTATTCGCTGCGCGTCTCGCCCGCGCAGCATTTCGTCAACTGGCAGCAGGATCCCTACGGCAACTTCGTCGCGCGCGTCGTCTTTCCCGAGCGTACCGATCATCTGGAGGTGACGGTCGACCTGACGGCCGACCTGTCGATCGTCAATCCGTTCGACTTTTTCGTCGAGCCGTACGCCGAGACGTATCCATTCCGGTATTCGCTCGAGCAGGCGCGCGAGCTCGCGCCGTTCCTCGAAGTCGCTCCTCCCGGCCAGCGGGTCGCTTCGTGGATCGAGCGCTTTCGTGCCGCCGTGCCGGCCGACACGCCGACGGTCAACATGCTCGTCGATCTCAATGGCCGACTGAAGCAGGACGTTGCGTATCTGGTTCGCATGGAGCCGGGCGTGCAGGCGCCCGAAGAGACACT
Organism: Casimicrobiaceae bacterium; assembly: GCA_035278845.1. Classification (GTDB taxonomy): domain Bacteria; phylum Pseudomonadota; class Gammaproteobacteria; order Burkholderiales; family Casimicrobiaceae; genus VBCG01. The sequence goes on from DATEIQ010000261.1 coordinate 4,170, forward strand.
TGAAAAAGCGAGCGGCTCGTGCCGCGATTCCGGCTGGCTGCTGGTCGAGATCCTGCGCCACCTGGGCATTGCCGCGCGGTTCGCGTCGGGCTATCTGATTCAGCTGGTCGCCGACGTGAAGCCGCTCGAGGGCCCCGCGGGCACCGATCGCGACTTCACCGACCTGCACGCGTGGGCCGAAGCGTACGTCCCCGGCGCCGGCTGGATCGGCCTCGACCCCACATCCGGACTGCTCGCCGGCGAAGGGCACATTCCGCTCGCGTGCACGGCGTTGCCGGGAAGCGCGGCGCCGATCACCGGGATGGCCGACGTCGCGAACGTGGCTTTCGACTTCGCGATGAGCGTCTCGCGCATCCACGAGGATCCGCGCGTGACGCGCCCCTACAGCGATGCGCAATGGGCGGCGGTCGACGCGCTGGGCGAGCACGTGGACGCCGAACTCGTCGCGTCGGACGTGCGCCTGACGCAAGGTGGCGAGCCGACGTTCGTGGCGATCGACAAGCCGGACGATCCGGAATGGAATTTCACCGCGATGTCGCCCGCGAAGCGGGACCTCGGCGAAACGCTGCTGCGGCGTCTTGCGCACCGTTTCGCGCCCGGGGGGCTGCTGCATTTCGGGCAGGGCAAGTGGTATCCGGGCGAGCCGCTGCCGCGCTGGGCGCTGGGCGTTTACTGGCGCCGCGATGGCGCGCCGCTATGGAAGGACACTGCGCTGCTCGCCGATGCGCGATCGCCGGGCGCGGCGACGATCGAGTCTGCCCGCGCATTCATCGACGGCTTGTGCGGCGAGCTCGGCCTCGCGTCGGCAAACGTGGCGACGGCGTACGAGGACGTCGCGCGCGTGCTCCTCGACGAGAATGCGCTGCCGGACGATATCGACCCGCTCGCCGCGGACCTCACGCAGGCCGGCGAGCGGGCGCGCATTGCGCAATTGTTGCGCGGAGGCGTCGACAAGCCCGCGGGGTATGTGTTGCCGCTGCGCTTCGTCGAGGACGCGCCGCGGCTCACGTGGGAAACCGGACCGTGGCCGTTGCGCCGCGACCGGCTCTACGCGGTCGGCGGCGATTCGCCGCTCGGCTTGCGGCTGCCGCTCGGAACGTTGCCGGACGATGCGATCCGGACCGCGCTGGTGGTGCAGGTGCGCAACGGCCATCTGCACGTGTTCGTACCGCCCATCGAGATGCTCGATGCGTACGCGTCACTGATCGGCGCGATCGAGACGATCGCTTCCCGTCAGCAGACGCCGGTCGTGATCGAAGGCTATCCGCCGCCTCGCGAACCGGAAATCCAGGCACTGCTCGTGACGCCCGATCCGGGCGTCATCGAGGTGAACGTGCATCCGGCGTCGTCGTGGCGCGAACTGATCGCGACGACGCAGACGCTGTACGAGGAAGCGCGCCAGACGCGTCTTGCGACCGAGAAGTTCATGCTGGACGGCCGCCACGCGGGCACCGGCGGTGGCAATCACATCACGCTTGGCGGTGCGACGGCGGCGGACAGTCCGCTGCTGCGGCGTCCCGACCTGTTGCAGAGCCTCGTCGCGTACTGGCAGAACCATCCGGCGCTGTCGTATCTGTTCTCGGGCCTGTTCGTGGGACCGACGAGCCAGGCGCCGCGCGTCGATGAGGCGCGCGACGATCGTCTCTACGAGTTGGCGATCGCATTCCAGCAACTCGAACGCGAGGCGCCGCCCGGCCGCGAATCGGCGCGGCCGTCGCTGGTCGACCGGCTGCTACGACATCTGCTCACCGACCTGACCGGCAACACGCATCGCGCGGAGTTTTCGATCGACAAGCTGTATTCGCCCGACACGCCCACCGGACGCCTTGGGCTGCTCGAGTTCCGGGCGTTCGAGATGCCGCCGCATTACCGGATGGCGGCCGTGCAGATGCTGCTGCTGCGCGCGCTGGTCGCGCGCTTCTGGCGCAAACCCTATCGCGGCCGGCTGATCAGCTGGGGCACGGCGCTGCACGATCGCTGGATGCTGCCGCATTTCGTCGCGGCCGATTTGCGCGACGTGATCGGCGATCTACGGCGCGAGGGCTATCCATTCACGATCGAATGGTTCGACCCGTTCGTCGAGTTCCGATTTCCGCGCTTCGGCGCGGTGACGTACGACGACATCACGCTCGAATTGCGGCAGGCGATCGAGCCGTGGCACGTGCTCGGCGAGGAGATCGCCACCAGCGGCACGTCGCGCTACGTCGATTCGTCGGTCGAGCGATTGCAAGTCAAGATCACTGGCATGATCGGCAGCCGGCACGCGGTGCTTTGCAACGGCCGAGTGCTGCCGCTCACGCCGACCGGGATACCCGGCGAGTTCGTCGCAGGCGTCCGATTCCGCGCGTGGAGCCCGCCGTCCGCGCTGCATCCGACGATCGGCGTGCATGCGCCACTTCGTTTCGACCTCGTGGACCGCGGATCGCAACGGGCCCTCGGCGGCTGCACGTATCACGTGAGCCATCCCGGCGGGCGCAACTACGAGGCGTTTCCGGTCAACGCAAACGAAGCGGAAGCGCGGCGGCGCGCGCGCTTCTGGCCGCACGGCCATACACCAGGCCCCGTACCTTTGCACGACGAGCCGCCGAATCCGGCACTTCCGACGACGCTCGATCTCCGCTGGAATCCGTAGCTGGCTCGACCGTTGCCAAGGCATGTCTGCATGTCGAGGTCACGCGATCAATATTCGCAGGATATCAATTCGGCCAGCCAATCATATTGGACGGCGCGCGCGTCGAACTCCTATGATTTCTTTCGCTAGGTCGTCAGGACGAGGCGTCCATGGCGCGAAGCGTCCGAACTCCTCGACGTAATCGATGCGTGGAAGCTGATGCCGAACAGTGTCGCCGACACCGGCCTGGCGATCGTGGCCTGCGGTGGAACGATTCAGAATACCGCGAGCGGCCGCATAGGGGTCGACGATGTGCTCGGGAATCTGCCCGCTGCGGCGCGCGCCGGCATCCCGAAGATCGAAGTCCACGATCTGTTTCGCGTCGGTTCGGAAGATCTCGAGCCGCTGGACTGGCTCGTCATCGCTCGCTCGATCTCGCGAATCGCAGAACGGGCGGACATTGGCGGTATCGTCGTCACCCACGGCACCTATACGGTCGAGGAAACGTCGTACTTCGTGCATCTGTGCGTGAAGACGACGAAACCCGTCGTCTTCACGTGCTCGCAGCGCAAGCACGGGGCGCTCGGCAACGACGGCGACCGGAACCTCGTCGACGCGATCCGGGTTGCGAGCGCCCCGGAAGCGGCAGGCAGCGGTGCGCTGCTCGTGATGGGCGAGGAAATTCACGGGGCGCGCGACGTGCGCAAGACGAATCAGCGGCCCGGAGGATTCAGCTCGGGGTCGCTCGGCGCGCTCGGAAGCGTCGAGCAGGACCAGGTGACGCTCTACCGGAAGCCGACACGGCGACATACTTCCGAATCGGAATTCTGCGAGCTGCGGGCGGAGACCCTGCCGCGCGTCGACATCGTGGTCGCGTATCCTGGCGCGGACGACGCGCTGGTGCGCGCCGCAGTCGAGGCGGGCGCGCAGGGCATCGTCGTCCATGGCTATGCGCCGCAGGGAAAGCCCCACCGGCACCAGCGTCGAGCGCTCATGGAGGCCGCGGCGCAGAACATCACGGTCGTCCTTACGAGTCGTGGCGGCGAAGGGCGCGTTGCCTACGACGAAAGCATTCCGCTCACGGGCCGGTGCATCGGCGGCGACAATCTTTCGCCTCAGAAGGCGCGGGTGCTGCTGATGCTGGCGTTGGCCGCACCGCGTTCCGCTGCCGATTTGCATCGGATCTTTCGACAATACTGAAAGCGCATCCAACAGGAGGATAGCAATGACCCACCGTCTCGGCTTACAGCTCGGGCTCGCCATCGCGCTCGGCGCAACGGCGATGATCGTCGGCGCCGCCGATGCGCCAGCGACTTCCGTCAAGGATAGCGTCTCGATGAGCATCAATCGGGCGTCGCTGAAGACGCTGCCGACGCATATCGTCGTCGACCGGCTGAACACGATGGGTTACCAGGTGAAGCTGGTCGTGATCGCGAACACGTCCGCCGAGATACGTGCCGGAGCTACGAACGCCGTCGACATCACGTCGGCCAGCATGACGGCGCAGTTGCCCGCCATGGATGCCGGCCTCGGCCGCAAGGTCTTCCTCTCGCGATACAAGAACCCGTTCGTGTTGATCGCCGAAACCGGGATCAAGTCGTGCGAGGGTCTGAACGGGAAGACGCTGACGGTGGCGACGGCCACCGACATCAGCGGCGTGCTCGCGCGCGAGTGGCTCGAGGCCAAGTGCCCGTCGACGAAGGTCAACGTTCAATCGGTGCCCAACGGAAAGGACCGGCTTTCGGCACTGATCCAGGGCGCTGCGAACGCAAGCGTGCTGGACCTCGAAGACGCGACCTCCGCGATGCACAAGGTTCCCGGCAAATATGCAATCCTCGCGAATCTCGCCAACGAGTACCCGCTCGTCGGCGGGGCATTCTCGGCAGCGCCCGATTGGCTGAAGGCGCACGAGCCGTTCGTGCGTGACTTCATCGCCGTCAGCCTGGAGGTTCAGGCGCAGATCTACGCCGACCCGGCGGCGTTCAAGGCGAGAGCACAGAAATTCCTGCCGGCCGAGGATCCCTCGGTCGTTTCCGACGCGGTCGATCTCTACCTGCGGGACAAGATCTTTCCACAGGACGGCGGCCTTGTGCCGGAGCGCGTGCAGCAGACGATCGACTTCTCTGCGCCCACCGGCGGCTTCAAGCACGTTCGCACACCGGCCGACGTGGTCGACCGGCGCTTCCTCGACGCGGTGCTCGCGACGCGCGGCAAGGGTAAGTGACCGCACAGGCGACGCGCGGCAACGCGCGGCGGCTGCTGGCCGTGCGCGCCGTGTCACTGGTGGCCGTTCTCGGTGCGTGGCAATACTTCGGCGACGACAGCCAGCCGATCAACTTTCCGACCGCGTGGGGTACGCTTCAGGCGCTGTTCCGCCAGCTTGCCGATGGTTCGCTGTTGACAGCGCTCGGAAAAAGCAATCAGTCGCTGCTGCTCGGCTACTCGCTTGCGCTGCTGGTGGCGCTTCCAGCGGGGATGATCGCTGGAATGGTCGATCCGATCCGCCGAGCGATCGATCCCTTTCTCACGATCATGATCGCGACGCCGCTGATCGCCGTCGTGCCGGTCGTGCAGGCGGTCTTCGGCTTGTCGCTGTCGGCGCGCGTCTCGGTCGTGTTTCTTTTCGCCGTCGGATTCCTGCTTCGCAACACGATGGTGGGCGTCAGGCAGGTCGACCCGACGCTATGGGAAATGGGCCGCAGTTTTCGCGCCCCGCCGTTCACGATGCTGCGCAAGATCGTTTTTCCGAGCGCGCTGCCCGCGATCATGGCCGGGGCCAGGCTCGCGCTCGGTCAGGCCGTCAGCGGCATGGTCGTGGCGGAGCTCACGCTCGTCGGCTTCGGGATCGGCAGTGCGATCGAGCATGCGAACACAACGTTCCGAACGGCTGATCTGATCGCGATCGTTCTCGTCGTCATGGCGGAAGGCATCCTGCTGTCGTGGGGTGCGCGCCTGTTGCATCGCAAATTCGAGCGCTGGAGGGTCGGTGAGCACGGTTTTGCATGAACGCACACCGCTCGCGATCGTCGCGTGCGGCATCGCCAAGGCCTACCGCTCGCCGCAGCCGGGTGGCAGCCTCTCGGTCCTGGAGGGTGTTGACTTCACGCTCCGTGTCGGCGAATTCGTCAGCATCGTGGGTCCGAGCGGCTGCGGAAAGACGACGCTGCTGCGGATCCTGGCGGGATTGGTCACGCCCGGGCAGGGATCGCTGGAGGTCCTCGGCAGGGTTACCGACGGGCCGGGTCCGGAGCGCGCGATGGTGTTCCAGAACTTCGCGCTGCTGCCGTGGCTCGATGCGCTCGACAACGTCGCCTTCGGCCTCGAACTTCGCGACGTCCCGCGCGAGGAGCGTAACGCGATCGCGGCGGACTATCTGAAGCTCGTTGGATTGTCCGGCTTCGAGCATGCCTATCCGCGACAGCTCTCCGGCGGCATGCAGCAGCGCATCGGGCTCGCCCGCGCGCTCGCGGTCGATCCGGAGATCCTGCTGATGGACGAGCCGCTCGGCGCGGTGGACGCCCTGACGAGGAGCTGGTTGCAGCTCGATCTGCTTCGCATCTGGGACGAGACGCGGAAGTCGGTAGTGTTCGTCACGCACGACGTGGGCGAGGCCGTTCTCCTGTCCGACCGCGTCGTCGTGATGGGAACCCGGCCGGGACGCATCCTCGAAGAGCGCGTCATCGATCTTCCGCGGCCGAGAAGCGACGCGACACGCGAATCGGCCCGCTTCAACGAACTGTCCATGCAGATCTGGCGCAGTCTCAAGGAGATGGTGATCGAACGCCCCGGCGGCGGTGCAGGGCGTCGATCGTACGAGGCGCATGTGGGAGTGCGCGCTTCGTGACCGCGATCCCGCCCGCCCGGCAGCGTCGCGTGGAATTCACCGGTCTGGCTCGCCTGTTCGCGTTCATCCGTGGACGCGAGTGGATCCTGCTGGCCGTCGCGCTCGCCCTCGGGTGGGAGGCCGTGGGCCGGGTCGGCCATTACCTGTTTCTGCCGCCGCTGTCGGCGGTGGTCCGTGCGCTGGTCCGGATGTTCGCGGACGGTACGCTGCCCGCGGTCCTCGCGGGGAGCGCGCTGACACTCGCCGCTGGCGTGGCGATTTCGGTTTCGTGCGGGTTGCTGATCGGCGCGGCGATGGCGCAGTGGCACGTCGTCGACGAGGCGCTGCGTCCGTTCATCGACGCGATGATGTCGGCGCCGATCATCGCGCTGATTCCGGTGTTCATCGCACTGTTCGGAGTCGGTTACGGGACGCGGCTCGCGACAGTCGTCGTCTTCTCGATCTTTCCGGTGATTCTCAACACGTACGAGGGATTGCGCGTCGTCGATCCGACACTCGTCGACATGGGACGCTCGTTTGGCGCGCGCGGGGCCGAGCTTTATCGGCACATCCGTCTGCCCGCGGCGCTGCCGCTAATCCGCGCGGGCTTTCACCTTTGCATGCTGCGCGGCGTCCGGGGCCTCGTCAACGGCGAGGTGCTGATCTCGGTCGTGGGAATCGGCGGCGTGCTGCAGACGTACGGCGCGGCCTTCGCGATGCCGCAGCTCTGGGCGGTGATCGTCACGATTGTCGCGTTCGCATTCGCGCTGCTCGGCATCGAACGCCTGCTGATTCGCCTTTTCATGAAGGGCGGCGGCGCGAGCATGCGCGACGAAGCCGCGTAGCGGCGTCAGCCGCGTCGGACTACGCTGATCGGCGCTTTCAATCGCACACCTTGCGGAGCCGAGGGAGGATGTGCTCCGCGTAGAGGCGAAGGAAACGCGCCTGATCCGGGCCGGGCGCATGGAACACGAGATGCGTGAAGCCCAGGCTGACGTAGCGAAGAATCTGCTCGACGTGCTCCTCGGCGTCGTCCGACACGATGAAGCGCTGCGCCGTGCGCTCGAGGGGCAGCGCATCGGCGAGCCTCTCGATCGCCAGCGGGTCTTCGACGGACGTCTTCTCGTCGGCCGAGAGCGCGAGAGCCGCCCAATGGCGCGTTGCCTCGAGTGCCGCCGCGCGATCGGTGTCGAACGACACCTTCATCTCGATCACGCGCTGGAATTCACGCTGCGGCCGCCCGGATGCCTCGAGACCGGCTGCAACGTTCGGCAACAGCTGACCGGAATAGAGCGCCTCTCCCTTGCCGCTCGTGCAGATGAATCCATCACCGGCGCGACCGGCGTACTTCGCCACCATCGGCCCTCCGGCGGCGACATAGATCGGCACCGGCGCCGGCGGTCGGTCATAGATCGTCGCATTGCGCGTGCGGTAGTACGCGCCTTCGAACGAGACGCGCTCGCCGGTCCAGAGCGCGCGGATAAGCTCGACCGCCTCGCGCAATCGCGCGAAGCGCTCCTTCGCTTCGGGCCACCGGAAATCGGTCGCCGGCACTTCGTTCAGCGATTCCCCGGTACCTACACCAAGGACGATGCGCCCAGGGAACAGGACGCCGAGCGTCGCAAACGCCTGCGCGACGATCGACGGATGATAGCGAAACGTAGGCGTCAGCACGCTCGTGCCGAGCGTGACGCGCGATGTACGCGCGCCGGCCGCGCCAAGCCATGCGATCGAGGACGGCGCATGACCGTGTGTGTGCCGCCACGGCTGGAAATGATCGCTGACGAACACCGAGTCGAACCCGACCTCCTCGGCGATAACGGCGAAGCGCAACAGCTCGGCGGGCCCGAACTGCTCGGCGGATGCCTTGTAACCGAGCTTGATCAAAGGTCGACCACACTTGCGCAGTGCGCTGCATGCTCGGCGTTCGCCTCACGAGCGCAATCGCAGTAGCCGGCTGTGCGCTTCACCTGCAGGAACCACGCGGCGATCTCGGTCCGCGCAAAGCGCTCGAATACTGCTTCGACCTGCTCCTGCGTCATGCCGGACACCATGAAGGCCAGCAGCGCTTCGGGCAGCAGCAGTTCGGCGAAGTCGGAAGGCGACAAGCCGATCGCTGCGCATTGGTGGCGAACCTGGGCGATCAGCGCGGTGGCCTCGGCGATCATCGAGTCGCGCGTCGCGGGCGCAGTCGCCGGCGCGCGATCGGGGGTGACGCTCGCCGCAGTCGAGAGGGGCTGTGCGCTCATGACAAGGCGGTCCGCGTGACGAGCTTGCCGAAGCCCGGTTCGCCGACGACGCGTCCGTTGCGCATCACGACGCGCCCGCGCACGATCGTCATCACCGGGCGGCCGTGGTACTCGATGCCGGCGTAGGGCGACCAGCCGACCTTCGTGTACACGTCGGCATCGGACAGCGTCCCGCGCGCATCGAGGTCGAGCACGGCCAAATCCGCATCGGAATCGACCTGGATGCTTCCCTTGCGCGGCCAGACGCCCATCAGCCGCGCCGGTTGTTCGGAACAGACTCGCACCAGCGTGTCGAGGCTCATCCGGCCCGACGACACGTAAGTCAGCAACGCCGTGATGTAGTGCTCGACCTGTGGATTGCCGAAAGGGATGCTCCACGCGTCCTGCCAGCCGGGTTCCATCTCCTCACGGGTATGAGGTGCGTGATCCGTGCCATAGACGTCCACCCAACCGCGGTTCGTGCAGTCGAGGAGCATCTGTTGCGCCTTGGGATTCATCGCATACGGTACGCACAGCGGCCCCTTGGCATCCAGGTCCGCGAAGCTCGTGAACATGTACTTCGGGTTCACTTCCATCGAGACGGGAACGCCTTCCTCCTTGGCCGTCTGTATCGTCCGGATGCCGGGCTCCGAGCGAAGATGAAGGATGTGCGTACGTGCTCGCGAGGCGCGCGCCATCTCGACCAGCGTCGCGATCGCCGTATGGTCGGACACGTAGTTCTCGCCGAAATAGGCGGCCATGAACTCGCGCGGGCCGGTCGTTCCCGCTTCCCAGCGCTTGCGCGACTCGTGCTCGAAGATCTGCTGGTTCGTCGGGTGAATGGCGCAGTAGGCGCCGTGCTCGGTCGCGAGCTTCAGCGTGTCGTACAGGATCCCGTCGTCGCCGGTATAGAGCTCCGGATCGTGCGGATAATGCGACTTGGGATCGCGGACCATGAAAACCTTGATGCCGATCGCGCCCGCGTGGAGCATTCCCGGGATCTCGGAGAGCTGCGTCGCACCGCCGTAGAGCGCGTAGTCGACGACGGCCTTCGGGCCAATCTCGGCGAGCTTCGCGCGAAACCGCGCCTCGGTCGTGAGCGCGGGCTTGTTGTTCGGCATATCGGCGACGCACGTCACGCCGCCGGCGGCGGCCGCCCGGGTTCCGGTCAGGAAGTCTTCCTTGTACGTAAGTCCCGGGTCGCGAAAGTGCACGTGCGTGTCGATGAAGCCCGGGACGACGACCTTGCCCGTGATATCGATCGTTTCCGCGGCGGGCGGCGTCCACTGCGCGGACGAAATGAACGCAACCTTGCCGTCTGCGACGCCCAGCGTCGCGCCGATGCGGCCCCCCGGCGTGAAGATCTCGCCTCCCACGAACAGCGTGTCGACTTTGGCCATCCAGGCTCCTTTAACGGTGCGTCAGCAACGCCGCGCGGCGCGCCTTCGAGCGCCTACTCTCGGTCGAGCTCCAGCGCCCGCTTTTCCGCGGCGCGCAGCGCGTGCTGGCCGGAAACGATGTACGTCATCATGCCGCCGAGCAGGATGCATAGGCTTACGACATCCGCGACCTGGCGCACGGTCGCGCCGGCGTCGATCGCGAGCCGTGCATGCCGGTCGGGATTGGGTTTGTGCGCGATGATCTCGACAGCGGTCGATACGAGCTCGAATTCGCGCAGGCTCAATCCGCCGGGCGCGTCCGACTCGAACACCGTCCGGCGAAGTGCGATCCAGTCGACGAGCACGTCGGGACGATACCGCGAGAGCCGCTCGTACGACTCCAGCACCTCGCCGTAATACGCCCTGCTGTATTCGCGGACCGCTTCGAGATCGGCGGCAACATCGCGCGGGCGATCGCCGAGCGCAGGCGGCTTTGTGGTTGCGCCAGGCGCATGGGCCTTTGCGACGCCAGGCGCACGGGTCCTCGCGGCTGCGCCTCGCGCGCGCGGCGCTTTCGCGCGCGTCGACCGCGCCGCGCTCATTGCGATCCGCCGGGCGGACGAAATGCCGGCACCACGTGCTCGGCGACGAGCTGCATCATCTCGAGCTGATCGGTGAGGCTCCGCGCGATGAACTTGAGCTCGAAATGGCGCACACCGAGATCCGCGTAACCCTTGATCCGCTCGATCACCATCGCCGGCGTTCCGATCAGGTTGCAGCGGTGTCCCATGTCCACGTCCTTATGCCAATAGATCAGCGTTGAGGCCGCCTCGCGCAGCGCCTGATCGGCGTTGCCACGCACGGCGATGAACGTCTCGAGACCGCAGATCACCTCGCTGCGCGGACGCGCTGCGCCCGCGAGCTCCCGCTCCAGCAAGGGCAGCCGCTCGCGGTAGGCCTCGAGGGTGAAACCTGCCGGGAGGAAGCCTTCGCCGTAGCGAACCACGCGGCGCAGCGCCGCCTCGCCCTTGCCGCAAATCCAGATCGGGAGCCGGCGCGGCTTCGGATAGAACTCTCCGTCGACGAAGCGCACGGTGCGCCCATCGAAGCTCGTGAGTGGCGCCGGGTCGAAAATTCGCGCGATGGCTTCCAGATTCTCGTCGGTGCGTCGGCCCCGCTCGTTGAAGGGAACCTCCATGATCGCGAATTCGTCCGCCGACGCGCCGATCGTGATTCCGAGGCGGAACCGGCCGCCCGAAAGCTCGTGCAGCGTCGCCACTTGCTTCGCGAGCAAACGTGGATCACGTGTCGGCAGCGTGATTCCCGTTGGAAACAGCAGAATCCTGCGGGTGACCCCCGCTGCGTAGGCGAGAGTGATCATCGCTTCGTAGAGGACGGGGTCCTGCTCGTCGTCGACGACGTCGACGCTCCCGGCGGAAAAGTGCCGGTTCTGCCGCCGGCTCCGCGAGATGTGGTCGTGGACCGTCAACGCCTCGAATCCAAGACGATCTCCGGCGACCGCCACTTTTTCGACGGCTTCCGCCGTCGTGTACGGCCCCGAATTCGGAAGCCGAACGCTGAACGTGAAGGGCTGATCGAGCACGCGTCGAGTATCGGGCACCCCGATGGAGACGTCCAATATAATCGGGAAGACCGATTGATACGGAATGGGTCTCGATCGTGGAGCTCCGGCAACTCGTTCAGTTCGTCGCCGTCGCCGAGCTTCGGAACTTCCGGCGCGCGGCGGAGCGGCTGCACATGGCCCAGCCGCCGCTCAGCCAGGCAATCCGGCGCCTCGAGCATGAGCTCAACGCGCGCCTGTTCAATCGGACCAGCCGGAGTGTCGAACTGACCGAGGCGGGGAAAGTGCTGCTCGCGGAAGCGCGCCGCATCCTCGGGCAGACGGAGGCGGCTGTCGTCGCGACTCAACGTACCGCGCAGGGGCAAGCTGGGAAGCTGAGCGTTGCCTTCACCGTACCCTGGGCGTATGAGCTCGTGCCGGAGATTATCTCCGAGTTCTCGCGCCGGTATCCCGGCGTCGCGCTATCGATACGCGAGCTTTCGTCGTCAGAGCAGGTACGGCTTCTGATCGACGACGACTTGGACTTCGGGTTCCTGCGGCTTCCTTCGCACTACGAAGCGAAGGGTGTCGAAACCATACAGCTGAGCGAAGATGTCCTCTTCGTCGTTCTGCCGAGGACGCATCCGCTCGTAGGAGCGAAGTCGCTCGGCCTCGGGCAAATCAAGGACGAACCGTTCGTGCTGCCAGGTTACAGCGTCGGACAGGGAATGGAACAGTTCAGCTTCCGGATGCAGGTCGTGAACCTCTGCGCCGAGGCGCGCTTCGTGCCGCGCGTGGTTCAGGAGGCGAACCAGATGCAGACGATCGTGCGGCTCGTGGAAACGGGTCTCGGCATTTCGCTCGTGCCGGGCTGGACGCGCCGGCATTTCTCGTCGCGCGCCGCGTACGTGCCGCTCGCCAGTGCGTCGCACCGTGCCCGCGTCACGCTGGCGGTCGCGTGGTCGAAGGCCAATTTGTCACCTGTCGCCGCGCATTTCCGCGAGGCCGTTCGAGCAGCCGGCAGACGTCGACGCGCCGGCCGTAGGTCAAAGCGCTAGTCCGATGGCGCCGAATGCGAGGGATTCAGGCGCGATCCCAAGGAGCTTGTAGCCGAACGTGTGGCACTCGCCGAGGCCGCACTGCAGTATCACCGAAACGAAATTGATCGCGACGAGCGCGACGACGTACAGGCCGAGCAGATCGGCGATTCGCTTGAAGTGCCGCTGCGCTTGCGAATCCGCATCGCGGAGAATGTCGTCGCCGCCGAGCAGCGCAAGCTTCAGCGCGTAGACGGTCAGCAAGGCCACGGCAATGATGATCGACCACACCGGCATGTGGATGCCGAAAATCGCGCTGCCGATGTATGCATGGCCCGGTCGCGGATAGATGTCGAGCAGCGTCTGGCGCACCGACACAACGAGCAGCAGCACCGCGAAAAGGAGGCTGCAGCCCGTGTTGCGCCCCGAATAGCCGCAGCGAAAATTCAGCAGGATTCCGAAGCAGACGCCGAACAGCGCGACGCGCTCGAGCAGGCACAGCGGACACGGCAGTTCGCCGATAGCATATTGCAGCGTCATCGCCGCGGTCAGGATGGCGGCGACGCCGAGCATCACGGCGAGCAGAAAAGCGTCGTCGAGGCGAACGATGAGGTTCCTGTGCGCCGTATAACGTGGCTTCATCGTCGCAGGCCCCGGGACGCGGCGGACGGCATCATTGCGCCTCAGCCTGACAGCGACACCGGCGCCGCATCCGTGCGAATCCACGGCATCCGGAAGCCGTATTCCGGGCTGTAGATTTCGTAGAGGAACAACCCGACCGCGAGGAGGAACGTCGCGGCAATGCACACGGCGGCGATTTGCCGGCGGCCGAACCACCCGGCGACGAACGCGCACATCAGCGCCGCGAACACGGCGACCATCATCGCAAAAGTCTCCGAGAGACTCCGAAAATCGGCGGGCTAGAATGGTACTGGTTCCCCGACCTGTTTTCACGTGATCGCCGTGCGCGCCCGCGCCGCGACCTTCATCCGATCGACATCGCCGTGACCGTCGTCCGCACCCGCTTCGCACCGAGCCCCACCGGCTTCCTGCATCTCGGCAACATTCGCTCCGCGCTGTTCCCGTGGGCGTTCGCACGCCATCACGGCGGCACGTTCATCCTGCGGATCGAGGACACCGATCAGGAGCGCTCCACCGTCGAGGCCGAACGGGCGATCGTCGACGCGATGGCGTGGCTAGGCCTGGACTACGACGAGGGCCCGTACTACCAGATGCAGCGGATGGACCGCTATCGCGCGGTGCTCGACGACATGCTGACGCGCGGCCTCGCCTATCGCTGCTACACGACGCCGGCGGAACTCGACGCGCTGCGCGCCGAGCAGATGGCGCGCGGGGAGAAGCCGCGCTACGACGGTCGTTGGCGCCCCGAAAACGCGCAGGGGCGCACGCCGCCGGCGGACGTGGCACCCGTGTTCCGGTTTCGCAATCCCGACGACGGCGTCGTCGCGTGGCACGACGCGGTCAAGGGTCCGATCGAAATCGCGAATGCGGAGCTCGACGATCTCGTGATCGCACGCCCCGACGGCACGCCGACGTACAACTTCTGCGTCGTCGTCGACGACCTGGAAATGCGCATCACGCATGTGATCCGCGGCGACGACCACGTCAACAACACGCCGCGTCAGATCAACATCCTGCGGGCGCTCGGCGCGCCGCCGCCTGTATACGGCCATTTGCCGACCGTATTGACGCCGACAGGCGAGAAGCTTTCCAAGCGCCACGGCGCACGGGGCGTTCTCCAGTACCGGGATGACGGCTACCTGCCCGAGGCGGTCGTCAACTATCTCGCGCGCCTCGGCTGGGCGCACGGCGACGCCGAGGTGTTCGGCGTCGAAGAGTTCGTCGGCTGGTTCGACCTTAAAGGCCTCACGGCATCGCCAGGGCGCTTCGATCCCGAGAAGCTCAAGTGGCTCAATCACGAGCACATCAAGCGTCTGTCCGACGACGAACTGGGGCGCAGGCTCGAACCGTTTCTGGTCGCCGCGGGGCTCGATCCCGCCAAGGGTCCGGCCCCGGCGCGGGTGGCGGCTTTGCTGCGCGATCGTGCGACGACGATGGTCGAGATGGCGGCGGCGGCGGAGTACTTCTACGCGACCACCGAAGCGCTCTACGCGTCCCCGGAGATGACCCCCCTCAAGCTCGCGGAGCGGTTGGCCGACATCATCCGACCTCCGCTCCTTGCGCTCCACGCCCGATTCGGTTCGATCGAATGGACGCGCAATGCGATCGCAGGCGCCATCAAGGCGACAGCGTCCGAGCATGGCCTGAAGCCGGCGCAGATCATGATGCCGCTTCGGAGCTTAGTCACCGGTCAGCCGCAGACACCGTCGATCGATGCGGTGCTCGAAGTCCTGGGCCGGGACGCGACGCGCGCGCGGATGGCGGAGGGTCTCGCGGCGGCGTAAGACCTTGCGGCGGCGCGGGATCTCGCCGCGGCGTCGTTTCGACCGCGTGTCGCGCGTGTGCATCATCGGCGCGCCCGCGCGACGAAAACGCTGCACCAATCGCGTCCGCGCTTGGTTGCATCGCGCGGTTCCGGTAAAATACGAATTTCCTGAACTGGCCAGCCAATGACCAAGTTCGTGTTCGTGACCGGTGGTGTCGTTTCCTCCCTCGGGAAAGGCATCGCCGCCGCGTCTCTCGCCGCAATCCTCGCTTCCCGCGGCGTCCGCGTCACCAATCTCAAGCTCGACCCGTACATCAACGTCGATCCGGGCACGATGTCGCCGTTTCAACACGGCGAAGTGTTCGTCACCGACGACGGCGCCGAGACCGACCTCGACCTCGGTCATTACGAGCGCTTCACCGACGTGCGGATGACGAAGCGCAACAATTTCACCACGGGTCAGATCTACGAGAGCGTCATTCGCAAGGAACGCCGCGGCGATTATCTCGGCGGCACCGTGCAGGTGATTCCGCACATCACCGACGAGATCAAGGGCTGGATCCGCAGCGGCGCGGGCGATGCCGAAGTGGCGGTCGTCGAGGTCGGCGGCACGGTGGGCGACATCGAATCGCTGCCGTTCCTGGAAGCGATCCGGCAAATGGGCATCACGCTCGGCCGCGACAACGTCTGCTACATCCATCTGACGCTCGTGCCGTTCATTCCCACGGCGGGCGAGATGAAGACCAAACCGACGCAGCACTCGGTCAAGGAGCTGCGCGAGATCGGCATCCAGCCGGACGTCGTGCTGTGCCGCGCCGACCGGCCGGTTCCCGAAGGCGACCGGCGCAAGATCGCGCTCTTCACCAACGTTCCGTTCGAGGCCGTCATTTCGGCGCTCGACACCGACTCGATCTACAAGATTCCGGCGGCGCTGCACGCCGAGGGTCTCGACGTCATCGTCTGCAAAAAGCTCGGCATCGAGCCGCCGCCGGCCGATCTGTCGACGTGGCATCAGCTCGTCGAATCGCTCGTGCATCCCGAGCGCGTCGTGAAAATCGCGATGGTTGGCAAATACGTCGATCTGACCGAGTCGTACAAGTCGCTGTCGGAGGCGCTGACGCACGCGGGCATGCACACGCGCGCCCGCGTCGAGATTCAGTATGTCGATTCGGAAGCAATCGAGCGTGACGGCGTCGACGCGCTGAAGGAGGTCGACGCCATTCTCGTCCCCGGTGGCTTCGGCAAGCGCGGCGTGGAAGGCAAGATCGCGGCCATCCGCTATGCGCGCGAGCACGGCATCCCCTATCTCGGCATTTGCCTCGGTATGCAGCTTGCGGTCATCGAGTTCGCGCGGCACGAAGCGCATCTCGCCGACGCGAACAGCACCGAGTTCGACGCGGCGACGCCGCATCCGGTGGTGGCGCTGATCACCGAGTGGCAGAACCGCGACGGGACGATCGAGAAGCGCACGGCATCGTCGGATCTCGGCGGCACGATGCGCCTCGGCTCGCAGCCATGCGAGGTCGTGCCGGGGTCGCTCGCGCACCGGATTTACGGCAGCACCACCGTCGCCGAGCGGCATCGCCACCGCTACGAGGTCAACAACCACTATCTGCCGCGCATCGAAGCCGCGGGTCTCACGGTGGGCGCGTGGGCGAAGAGCGCCACCGCCGGGGATCTGTGCGAAATGATCGAGCTGCGCGACCATCCGTGGTTTTTCGGCTGCCAGTTCCACCCCGAATTCACGTCGAACCCGCGCCGCGGCCATCCGCTGTTCGTGAGTTTCGTTCGCGCGGCGCTCGAGCGCAGGCAGCGGCGCGAGACGACCGCGCCGGCGCCCGTCGCGCGCCTCGTCGCGTCGGCATGAAGCTCTGCGGCTTCGACGTCGGTCTCGACCGCCCGCTGTTCCTCATCGCAGGACCCTGCGTCGTTGAGTCGCGGCAGTTGCAGATGGACGTGGCGGGCGAGCTCAAGACGATCTGCGCCGACCTTGGCATTCCGTTCATCTTCAAGTCGTCGTACGACAAGGCCAACCGCAGCTCGCATTCGTCGTTTCGCGGGCCCGGCATGGAAGAGGGTCTGCGCATTCTTGCCGACGTGCGCAAGCATGTCGCGGTACCGGTGTTGACCGACGTGCACGCCGAGGACGAGATCGCCGCGGCTGCCGACGTCGTCGACGTGCTGCAGACGCCGGCGTTCCTGTGCCGGCAAACCGATTTCATCCAGGCGGTGGCGCGCAGCGGCAAGCCGGTGAACATCAAGAAGGGCCAGTTCCTCGCGCCCGAGGACATGAAGCAGGTCGTCGCCAAAGCGAAGTCGGCGAGCAACGCCGACAACGTACTCGTGTGCGAGCGCGGCGCATCGTTCGGCTACCACAACCTCGTGTCCGACATGCGATCGCTCGCGATCATGCGCGACACCGGTTGCCCGGTGGTGTTCGACGCAACGCATTCGGTGCAGCTTCCAGGCGGCAAGGGAACGTCGTCGGGTGGTCAGCGCGAGTTCGTGCCCGTGCTCGCGCGCGCCGCGGTGGCGGCTGGCGTCGCGGGCGTGTTCATGGAAACGCATCCCAACCCGGAGGTCGCGCTGTCCGACGGTCCCAACGCGTGGCCGCTCGGGCGCATGCGCGCGCTGCTCGAGACGCTGAAGCAGATCGACGTGACGGTGAAGACAGCGGGATTTCCCGAACGCGATTTGATGTAGGAGGCTGCAATCAACTCCGTTGACTCGATCCTCGATCCTCGCTCCTCGATTCTCGCTGCATGAGCGCCATTGTCGACGTCGTCGCGCGTGAAATCCTCGATTCGCGCGGCAATCCCACGATCGAGGCCGACGTGGTGCTCGAATCAGGCGTGTCCGGGCGCGCCGCCGTGCCGTCCGGAGCCTCGACCGGCTCGAAGGAAGCGATCGAGTTGCGCGACGGCGACAAGGCGCGCTATTTCGGCAAGGGCGTCACCAAGGCGGTCGAGCACGTCAACACCGAGATCTGCGAAGCGGTGCTCGGCCTCGATGCCACCGAGCAGGGACTGATCGACCGGACGTTGATCGACCTGGACGGCACCGACAACAAGTCGCGTCTTGGCGCCAATGCGCTACTCGCCGTCTCCTGCGCGGTAGCCAAGGCGGCGGCCGACGAATGCTCGCTGCCGCTCTATCGTTATCTGGGCGGTGCCGGCGAGATGCAGCTTCCGGTGCCGCTGATGAACGTGATCAACGGCGGCGCGCACGCGAACAACAAGATCGATCTCCAGGAGTTCATGCTGGTACCGCTCGGCGCCCCGACGTTCCGCGAGGCGGTTCGCTACGGCGCCGAAGTGTTCCACACGCTGAAGAAGATGATCGACGCGCGCGGCATGCCGACCACCGTGGGCGACGAAGGCGGCTTTGCCCCGGACCTGCCTTCGAACGAGGCCGCGCTGCAGCTTCTCGTCGAGGCGATCGACAAGGCAGGCTACACGCCCGGCACGGACATCGCCCTCGCGCTGGATTGCGCGGCGTCGGAGTTCCACCGCGACAAGGCCTATCGGCTCGAAGCGGAGAATCGCGCGCTCAGCGCCCGCGAATTCGCGAACGTGCTGGCAACGTGGTGCGACAAGTACCCGATCGTCAGCATCGAGGACGGCATGGCCGAGGACGACTGGGACGGCTGGAAGTACCTGACCGAGCGCCTCGGCAAGCGCGTGCAGCTCGTCGGCGACGACCTCTTCGTCACCAACACCAACATCCTGCGCGAGGGCATTGCCAAGGGCGTCGCCAATTCGATCCTGATCAAGATCAATCAGATCGGCACGCTGTCCGAGACGTTCGCCGCGATCACGATGGCCAATCGGGCGGGCTACACGGCGGTCGTCTCGCACCGCTCCGGCGAGACGGAGGATTCGATCATCGCGGACATCGCGGTAGGAACCAACGCGGGCCAGATCAAGACCGGGTCGCTGTCGCGCTCAGACCGAATCGCAAAGTACAACCAGCTGTTGCGCATCGAAGAAGACCTGGGTGACGCCGCGTCGTATCCGGGTCGCGCGGCATTGTTCAATCTAACGCTTCCCGGCTGACATGCGCTGGCTCGCGATCGCGTTCGGCCTGTTGATTCTGATCCTGCAGTATCCGATGTGGCTCGGTAAGGGCGGCTGGCTGCAGGTTCGCGAATATGATCGCCAGCTGGCAGCACAGCGCGAATCGAACGCGAAGCTCGAGATGCGCAACGATGCGCTCGACGCCGACGTGCGCGACCTGAAAACCGGCTCGGAAGCGATCGAGGAGCGCGCCCGCGCCGAGCTCGGCATGATCCGCCAGGATGAAGTGTTCTTCCAGATCCAGAGCGGCGGCGCCGGCGTGAAGCCTGCACCCAAAAAGTAGGGTTACTGCTTTTCGATGCAGCGGATCGCAAGCCGCCATAACGAGCGGCTGCGCGGCGTCGCACGGCTGATCGCGTCGTCGCGCGAGCGCCGCAAGTCCGGTCGCTGCGTCCTCGAGGGCGCGCACCTCATCGGTGTCTATTGCGAGCGCGTCGGCGCACCCGACATGCTGGTCGTCGCCGACGACGCATTCGCGGACGCGGAAATCACGCAACTCGTCGCGCGCGTGCCGCCTGCGCGGACGTTCGCCGTAACGCGCGCGCTGTTCTCGGAGATCGCCACGCTGCCGCCCGACATCGGCGCGCTGGCGGTCGTCGACGCACCTCGAATCGCATCATCGTCAAACGGAGCATTTTGCCTGCTTCTCGACGGCGTGCAGGATCCGGGCAATGTCGGAACGATGATTCGTACGGCCGCCGCCGCCGGCGTCGATCAGGTCGTGTTGTCGCCGCACTGCGCGTTCGCGTGGTCGCCGAAGGCGCTGCGGGCGGGGCAGGGCGCTCATTTCCTGACCGCGCTCGTCGAGGACGTGGACCTCGCGGAATGGAGCGCGCGGTTCCGTGCATCGGGCGGACGGGTCGTCGCTACGGTCGCTGCCGATGCGCCGTCAGTGTTCGATAGCGATCTCTCCGGGCGCGTCGCGATCGCGATCGGCAGCGAAGGACAGGGTCTGTCCGAGTTGCTGCTCGCAGCAGCGGATCAGCGCGTAACGATTCCCATGGCTCCCGGAAGTGAATCGCTCAACGCGGCCGCCGCAGCGGCGGTGCTGCTGTACGAAAGCGTCCGGCAGCGCAAAGCTGCACGCGGCTGAAGAGTCGTCTCGCGTTACCTGCCCTCAAAACGACAGCCCAAGCGACAGGACCACGAAGCGACTCGCGGATTCCGGGTTGAAGGCATACAAGCCGACGGTGGCCTTCCCGAGCGTCAGCTGACCGAACACGCCGCGCTGAAAATCGCGATCGTTCGCTACGATGCGCGTGCGTTGGCCGACGAGGCCGATCCGGATCGATTCCACGGGTCGCCATCCGATCTCGGTCCACGCATAGAAATAGCTGGCGCTGCTGTCGTCCAAATCGTGCACGTACTCGGCTTCGACGTAGAGGTCGAACTTTTGCCAAGCGACGCTCGCCTCCACCGCCGGAACGACGCCGCGGGCGCTCCCGAAGAGGCCGCCCAGCATTGGTGTCACCGACCAGGCGATGTCATCACCGCCGGACCAGGCGTATCCGCCGAACACCGACGTGGCCGACTTCGCCTCGTAGTTCTGGCGAGCTTCGATTCGTACCGGGCCCCGCTGCAGCGCTGCCACGAAAACGCCGAAATCGGGCTCGTCGCGCATCGCGTAGTACGAACCGTTCACCGAGAAGTGCGTCTCCGTCGCGGCGTCAGGTTCTGCCGCCGGCGAAACGCATGGGACGAGCGCACATGCCATGGCGCTGATTGCAACGCAACGCCGCACAACGATCATCCGCCGAGTGCGATCACGGCGAGAATCAGCACCGCTCCGAACACAGCCATCGCGGCGCCCAGTCGCAACGGGTGCGGATGACCGGCGTGACGGCCGAGTTCGTAACCGGCGAGAAACAGCATGACGAATGCGACGCCGCGCGAGACGTGCTTCGCCATCGCGATGTCGTCGATCAGGAGGAACGGAAGAACGAGCGGAAACGTCGCCAGGACGACGAGGAGAAAGACGCCGGCAGCCTCGATGAAATCCCGCCCGTTCACCACCGGTAACGAGCCGAGCTGCGCACCACGAAGACGCTGGCGCATCGCCTCGAGTTCCTCAGGTCCGGTGATGTCGGCGATGCCGGGCGGCAGCTCCTTCGCGATCATGTCTCGCGCGGCCTGCGGCTCGGCTTCGACGATGCGCTGCGCCAGCCTGCGCCTGCGTGTGCGCTCGGTAAGGTTGCGAACCACGTACATCACGCCGTCGACAAGTCCCCACGCCAGGTTGCAGCCGAGCGCCGACGCGGTGGCGGTGCGTACATCCTCGCTCCCGGCGGTGGCAACCGAAATCGTTCCCACGAACGTGACGGCCATGATCAGTCCGAAGATGATCTCGGAAATCCGGTCGACAGGATCGAGCAGGCGGCTGCGCGCTTGCTGCTCGACCACGGCTCCCACGTCCGTCTCCATCGGCGTCCTTTCAGCGAGCGGCCGGCGGCAGCAGGTACAGGGTCAGCGCGAACGTTACGTACACGCCGAGCACGAGCACGCCGATGAACCAGGCGCTTCGACCGGCATTGCAAACCAGTGCCGCAGTCAGCGTGGCGAAGAACATCATCGCGACGGCGCCGGGCCAGAACGCAAGCGACATCGGCGCAGGTCCGATCACATAGCTCGCGAGCACGAGAACGGGGGCGACGAACAGCGCGATCTGCGTCGCGCTGCCGAGCGCGATGCCGACGCTCAGATCGAGCCGGTTCTTGCGCGCGCCCGAAAACGCGGACGCCATTTCGGCTGCACCGCCGATCAGTGCCACCACGACGAAGCCGACGAAGGCGGCGCTCATGCCCAGTCCCTCGGCAGCCTCCTGCACCGATGCGACGAACACGTGGCTCACGAGCGCCACGAGCACGGTCACCGCAGCAAGCGTGGCCAGTGCAACACCGATCGGCCACGGCTCGTGATCATCGTCCCCATGGTGCGCCGCCGAGCCGAAGAACTCACGATGCGTCTTCAGCGAGAATACGAGCCCGAGCACGTAGATGACGATGAGCAGCAGCGCGAGACACAGGCTCAGCTGTTGCGTAAACTCCGGCCCCCGGCCGGCCGCAGCGTCGGGCACGATCGACGGCACCATGATCGCGATCGTCGCGAGGAAGAGCAGTCCAGCCTGCAGGCGCGCGGTCGCGGCGTTGTACTCCTGCACGTGGTACCGCAGGCCGCCGAGGAAGAACGACATGCCGAGCATGAACAGCGCATTTGCCACGATCACGCCGGCGATCGACGCCTTGACCAGCATGATCTGGCCGGCTTGCAGTGCCGTGAGCGCGATCACGAGCTCGGTCAGGTTTCCGAGCGTCGCGTTGAGCAGGCCACCCACCGTGTCGCCGGTCTTCGCGGCAACGGCTTCCGTCGCGAGGCTCAGCAGGGCGGCGAGCGGTA
This sequence comes from Casimicrobiaceae bacterium, assembly GCA_035278845.1. Classification (GTDB taxonomy): domain Bacteria; phylum Pseudomonadota; class Gammaproteobacteria; order Burkholderiales; family Casimicrobiaceae; genus VBCG01. Next base: position 26,685 of record DATEIQ010000261.1, read on the forward strand.
CGATGGCCAGCACCGAGAGCACGAAGAGCGCCATGGCCGCCTCGGGCTTCGCGACCTCGACGACGAGCACGACGGGAACGAAAACGAGGAGCCACAGCAGCGGGTTGCTTCTCACCGCTCGCCACACGGCATTCATCCGGTTCTCCTTCGGCGTCGCGTCAGCCGGCGAACACCGGGGCGACGAGGCCGAACGCTAGCGCGAGAACCGGCCAGCCGTACGCACATTTCTGGACAAATCGGCGCGCGTCGACCGCCGGGACGGCCGGGCAACCTCAGAAAATGTGGCGTGCGAGCTTCGCGCGATGCAGGATCGTCGTCGCGATTTCCTCGATCGACTTCGACGTGGTATCGAGCATCGGCAGATTGTGCTGGAGCATCAGGTTTTCCGCTTCGCGCACCTCGTGCCGGCAATTGTCGAGCTGCGCGTAGTGGCTGCCCGGCCGCCGCTCCTCGCGGATCTCACGCAGCCGCTCGGGCTGGATCGTGAGACCGAAGAGCCGGTCGCGAAATGGCGCGACCGACGCGGGCAGCCTGCGATCGGCGAAATCATCGGGTGTCAGCGGGAAATTCGCGGCGCGGATTCCGAACTGCAGCGCCAGATAGAGCGACGTCGGCGTCTTGCCGCAGCGTGAGACGCCGATCAGGATCACCTGCGCCTTGTCGAGGTCGCGCGTGGCGGCGCCGTCATCGTAGGCTTGCGTGAAATTGATCGCCTCCATCCGCGCAAAGTATTCGTGGCTGTTGGCGATGCCGTGCGAGCGGCCCGCGGCGTGCGAGCTCTTCGCGCCGAGCTCGGACTCGAGCGGCTGAATGAAGGTCTGGAACATGTCGAGCGTCAGCGCATCCACGTCGCGCCGGATCGCCTCGCTCATCACGTCGTCGACGATCGAACTGACGACGATCGGCCGCCGGCCCTCGGCTTGCGCGGTAGCGTTCACCTGGCGCACGGCGTCGGCGACCTTTTCCATCGAATCGACGAACGGAATCGTGACGCGGTGGAACTGCAACGACTCGAACTGGGTGAGCAGACTGTTGCCGAGCATCTCCGCGGTGATCCCCGTCCGGTCGGAGATGAAAAACACCGTGCGCCGATTCGCCATCGCGCTACCAGCCGCTCCACACCGGATCGACGCCTGCCGGCAGTGACGGCAGCTCGCCGAAGTCGAATCGGCTTTCGCCCGGTCCGTGAAAGTCTGTGCCGCATGAACCCTTGAGTCCGTGACTGCGTGCGAGCGCCGCGAACGACGCGTACTCGGCTGGCGCGTGCGACGGCGACACGACTTCCAGCGCGTCGCCGCCGAGATCGCGGAATTCGGCCGTCAGCGCACGCAACCCGGCCGGCGTGAGTCGATAGCGCCCCGGATGGGCAATCACCGCTTGTCCTCCGGCGCCGTGAATCCAGCTGACCGCTTGCGCGAGCGAGGCCCACGCATGCGGCACGTAACCCGGCTTGCCTGCGGCCAGGTAGCGCTTGAATGCGTCTTTCATGTCGCGCACATGGCCGGTTTCGATAAGAAAACGCGCGAAGTGCGTCCGAGAGATGAGGCGCTCGCTCGTCACGTACGCGAGTGCACCTTCGAATGCGCCGGGAATGCCGGCGCGCTCGAGCGCCTCGCCGATCTTGCGCGCTCGCGCGTCGCGACCGGCTCTCACCTCCACCAACCCCGCGTCGAGGGCGGCATCGGCGGGATCGATGCCGAGGCCTACCACGTGCACCGTATCGCCTTCCCACGTCACCGAGACCTCGCAGCCGTCGATGAACTCGATGCCGGCGTCGCGGGCGGCGACACGCGCCTCGTCGAGTCCGACGACGTCGTCGTGATCGGTCAGCGCGATCACGTCGACCCCGGTCCCGGCTGCTCGGCGCATCACCTCGGCAGGGGTCAGAACCCCGTCCGAGCACGTGGAATGGCAATGGAGGTCGTAGCGGCGCACGATTTCAGGGTCAGGATGCCGACAGGGAGGCGTCGGGCGGCAAAGCGTCGGCCGTCGCGCGTGCGAATGTTGCTTTTTTAGGGTGCCCGGGCCCCCGCGTCTCAATTTTGCTGCATTTCATGCCAAATCTTTCGCCGTCGGTCGGTCGCGCTTGAAATGACGCGCGGAAAGCGCAACCATATGCCAATGGTATAGCAATTCGGTCCCCCAAACTCGTTGACTGACGCGGAGTTGCAGTGAAATTCTTCGATCGCGTTTTGAATCCCCGGGAAATCCGGCGCCGGCTCGGAATGAACCAGGAGCAATTCTGGACGCAAATCGGCGTCACGCAGAGCGGCGGCTCGCGTTACGAAAGCGGCCGCGAGATGCCGCGCCCCGTGAAGGAGTTGCTGCGCCTCGTACACGTCGAGCAGATCGATCTGTCGCAGGTGAAGCGCATCGATTTCGAGATCATCAGCTACTTGAAAGAGGCGCACCCCGATCTCTATCGCAGCCTGCGCCGCGCGGCACGCAACCGCGCAAACGGCGGCAGTGAAGCGGCGGCGGCGTTCGACGACCTCGGCATGCCGCCTGTCGCCGAGCCGTTCGCGCCGGCCACCACGTCGCCCGCGGTACCGAGTGGAGAGGGCCGCGGCGGTTAATCGGACATCGGCATTCGGAGGATGCAGCGCCCGCCTCGAGCGGGCGCGATCGTTTTTGGAAGGGAGAAGGCGGACTCGGGCAACGTAATCCACGCGAGCGTGCGTTCGCGCTCCGCCGCGCCTTCGCGTGACGCTTGCTAGAATGCCACTGCCGCCTCTCCGCGGCGC
>DATEIQ010000262.1:0-5947 GCA_035278845.1 Casimicrobiaceae bacterium
TCGCCGGCCGGTGCCGGGCGGCGAGTTCCTGGAGCAGGAACTCGGATAGCGGTGTCGAGCCTTCGATCGCGCGCTCGAATACGGCCTTTCCATGCGCGCGGACGTAATCGTCGGGATCCTGGCCGTCGGGAAGGAAGAGGAAGCGTGCTTCCTTGCCGTCGGCCAGCACCGGCAGCGTATTCTCGAGCGCCCGCCACGCGGCCTTTCGACCCGCGGCGTCGCCATCGAAGCAGAAGACGACCCGGTCGGAGAGACGGAACAGCTTCTGGGCGTGGAACGGCGTCGTCGCGGTCCCGAGCGTCGCCACCGCGTACTCGATGCCGTGCTGGGCCAGCGCCACGACATCCATGTAACCCTCGACGACCACCACCTGCCCGGCGGCGCGGATGGCATTTCGTGCAAGATAGAGGCCGTAGAGCTCTTTTCCCTTCGAGAAGAGGGCAGTTTCGGGAGAGTTCAGGTATTTGGGCTCGCCGTTTTCGAGCACGCGGCCGCCAAAACCAATAACGCGGCCGCGTGTGTCGTGGATCGGGAACATCACCCGACAACGAAAACGGTCGTAGCGCTTGCCGCCCTCGCCACGGATGACGAGGCCGGCGGCCTCGAGCGCCGCGTCCTCGTAATCCGGAAAAGCGGTCGCGAGGCCCTGCCAGGCGTCGGGTGCAAATCCGATGCCGAAGTGAGCGGCCACTTGCCCCGTGAGGCCGCGCCGTTTCAGATACGCGATCGCCTCGGTTGATTCCTTGAGTCGCGCGCGATAGTGCCGCGCCGCGGTCAGCAGCGTTTCCGTGATGTCGCCCGACTGCTCCCGGCGTTCGCGCTCATCCGCTGACTCGACGCGCGGCACGGGCAGCCCTGCGTCGCGCGCGAGCTGCTCGACCGCCTCGGGGAACGACTTCCCGGCGTATTCCATCAGGAAACCGATCGCCGTGCCGTGTGCACCGCAGCCGAAGCAGTGGTAGAACTGCTTCGTGGGACTCACGGTGAACGACGGCGTCTTTTCGCTGTGGAACGGGCAGCAGGCCTGGTAATTGGCCCCGGCTTTCTTGAGCGGCACGCTGCGATCGACGACGTCGACGATATCGACGCGCGACAGCAGCGTCTGAATGAAGTCGTTGGGAATCATCGATGCGGGCTGCCTGCGCCCCAGGGCACCGCGCGACCGGCACCCGAAGGACCGGCCGCGGGCGCTCCCACACGGCAGGGAAAGCCGGGCCAGTATAGGCCGGAAAGTGCGCCGCGTGCCGGCCGTTCGGCCGGTGCGATATCCGTCAGAGGCGCGCCTTGACCTTGGCGGATACCTCGGCCATGTCAGCGCGGCCTGCGAGGGTGGGTTTCAGTGTTGCCATCGCCTTGCCCATCACGGCCGGACCCGTGGCACCCGCCGCACGCGCCGCGGCGATGGCGTCATCGACCGCCGCGTCGATCTCGGCCTCGGACATGCGCTGCGGCAGGTATGCCTCGAGTATCGCCTGCTCGGCGCGCTCGGCGTCGGCCAGGTCCTTGCGATTGCCCGCCTCGAATTGCGTGATCGACTCGCGGCGCTGCTTCACCATTTTCTCGACGACCGCAACGATTTCGGCATCGGCGAGCACCTTGCGCTCGTCGACCTCGCGCTGCTTGATCGCCGCGAGCAGCAGGCGGATCGTGGACAGGCGCGCGGCGGCTTTCGCCCGCATCGCGTCCTTCATGTCAGCGGTGATGCGATCCTTGAGATTCACAGGGAAATCCTCGAGAACTGTTGGCGCCGTTCGGGCCGGGAACAGGAAGCAGAAAGGGGCGAATCGCTTCGCCCCTTTCTTGAAATCGGATGAAGGCGAGCGCCTTCGGAAATCAGTACAGCTTCGGCGGCAGCTGCTGGCTGCGCAGGCGCTTGTAGTGACGCTTGACCGCGGCCGCCTTCTTCCGCTTGCGCTCGGACGTCGGCTTTTCGTAGAACTCGCGCGCGCGCAGCTCGGTCAGAAGGCCGGTTTTTTCGATCGTGCGCTTGAAACGGCGCAATGCCGCTTCGAACGGCTCGTTCTCGCGTACGCGAACGCTGGTCATGGAATAACGGGGTGTCGTCGGATCAGGGAATCGGCGAGTATAGCAGCCGCGCGGCGACGCTGGCAAGCGACGGTATAGTACGGCGCATGCGCGTGCTGGGCATCGAAACTTCGTGCGACGAGACCGGGGTCGCGCTCTACGACACCGAGCGCGGGCTTCTCGCCGACGCGCTGCATTCGCAGGTCGCGATGCACCGGGCGTTCGGCGGCGTCGTGCCCGAGCTCGCATCGCGCGATCATGTACAGAGGGTGCTGCCGCTCGCCGAGCGCGTGCTCGCAGAGGCTGGCATCGGCGTGCATGACATCGACGCCATCGCGTTCACGCAGGGTCCCGGACTCGCGGGCGCGCTGCTCGTCGGCGCGAGCATCGCGCATGCGCTCGGCGTCGCGCTCGGCAAGCCCGTGGTCGGCGTGCATCACATGGAAGGGCATCTGCTGTCGCCGCTGCTCGCAACGCCAGCGCCGCCGTTTCCTTTCGTCGCGCTGCTCGTGTCGGGCGGGCATACGCAGCTCTTCGAAGTCGCGGACGTCGGCCGCTATCGGTTGCTCGGCGACACGCTGGACGACGCCGCCGGCGAGGCGTTCGACAAGACCGCGCACCTGCTCGGCCTGCCGTATCCCGGAGGACCCGCGCTCGCCGCGCTGGCGGCGCAAGGTCGACCGGGTGCACTGACGTTGCCGCGACCGATGCTCGATTCGGGAAACCTCGACTTCTCGTTCGCAGGCCTCAAGACCGCGGTGGCGCTTCGCGCGCGCCAAGTCTCCGGAGGAGGCGACCCCTCGATGCTGCCGCAATCGCGCAAGGCCGATATCGCGCATGCATTTCAGGAGGCGGTCGTCGACGTGCTCGTCGCGAAGTCGCTGCAGGCGCTCGATCGCACCGCATTTCGTACGCTCGTCGTCGCCGGCGGTGTCGGCGCCAACCAGTCGTTGCGTGAGCGACTCGCGACCGCGCTCGAGGCACGCGGCGCGCGTGCGTTCTTTCCCGCGCCGGCGTACTGCACCGACAACGGCGCGATGATCGCGATGGCGGGCGCGTTGCGGCTCGCGCACACGCAGCCTTCCGGACCCGGTTTCTCGGTGCGGCCGCGCTGGTCGCTGCAGTAGCGGGAGAGGAGGCGCGTCAGCGCCCGATCGTCGTCTCGCTGCCGGACAGCAATTGCCGGATGTTGGCGCGGTGGCGCCAGAACAACAGCAGGGCGATTGCGACGCTGACCCACGCGTACGCATCGGGACCGCGCAGATAAAACATGCCGAGTGGCAGCAAGACCGCGGTCGTGAGTCCGGCGAGCGAGCTGATCTTGAATCCGAACGCCATCGTCAGCCAGATGATCGTCAGCAGCAGCCCGAGCGGCCAGGCGAGCGCGAACACGATGCCCGCGGCGGTAGCGACGCCCTTGCCACCGGCAAAGCGGTGGAATACCGGATAGAGATGGCCGACGAAGACCGCGAGCGCGGCCGCTGCGACCGTCCAGTCGGCCGCGCCGACGAGCGGTGCGATTTCGCGCGCGGCCAATACTGCGACGAATCCCTTCAGCCCATCGCCCAGCATCGTGAGAAGCGCCGCTTGCCGATTCCCCGTGCGAAGCACGTTCGTCGCGCCGGGATTCCTCGATCCGTATTCGTGCGGATCGGGCAGCCGATACGCGCGGCTGACGACGACGGCGAACGAAATCGACCCGAGCAGGTAGGCGCCGGCGACGATGGCGAGCGTGGCGATCATCGTGAACAGGCCCTGGTCCGTGGATTGGTAAGATGAATCGATTGTAGCGCCCGCCGCCTGCCGGATTCCGCACCCGATGGACACGATCTTCATCCACGATCTTCGCATCGAGACGAAAGTCGGCGTGTACGCGTGGGAGCGCGAGCTTCCGCAGACGGTGCGCATCGACCTCGACATCGCGTTGCCGTCGCGGCGCGCGTTCGAGACCGGCGAGCTCGCGGACTCCATCGACTATTCGGCCGTGGTGTCCCGCATCCGCGCGTTCGCGCGCACCAACGGCCACGCGCTGCTCGAGCCGTTCGCCGAAGCGATCGCGTCGCTCGTGCTCGCCGAATTCGGCGCGCAGGCGGTGAAGCTGCGCGTTGCCAAGCTGGGTGCGCTGCCGGGCGTGCGCGAGATCGGCGTCGCGATCGAGCGCAGCGCGGTTGCGCCGCGCGCCGATCCTTCGACTTGATACGATGTAGTCACTCGACACTTCGCGCACGGAGGCTTCGCCATGGACGATGAAGCATTCAACCTCAGCATCCGCAAGTTCCTGAAGGTGGTCGGGATCGGCTCGCAGCGCGAGATCGAGCGGGCGGTCGCGCAGGCGCTGGCGGACGGCGGCATCGCAGGCAGCGAGCGCTTTCCCGCTCGCATGACGCTCGTCGTCAAGGATCTGTCGATCGACATTTCGTTCGACGGAGAGATCAAGCTGCAATGACGGTGAACGCGGGCCTCCGGCGGCGCAGCGCGTAGATGAAGTACAAGGATTACTACGCGGCGCTCGGCGTCGACCGCACCGCGACGGCGGACCAGATCAAGGCGGCCTATCGCAAGCTCGCGCGCAAGTACCACCCCGACGTCTCGAAGGAAAAGGACGCCGAGGAAAAGTTCAAGGAAGTCGCCGAGGCGTACGAGACGCTGAAGGACGCGGAGAAGCGCGCCGCGTACGATCAGCTCGGCAGTCATCGTCCCGGCGACGAATTCCGGCCGCCGCCCGATTGGCAGCAGTCGTTCGGCAACGCGCAGTTCTCGTTCGACGATCTCGATCTCGCCGACCTGTTCGCGAACCTCGCGGGGCGTTCCGGAGGCGGTCCCCGGCGCGGTGCGAACGCGCCGTTCCCCGGCCAGGATTTCGAGGCGGCGGTGCGCCTGTCGTTCGAGCAGGCGTATGCCGGCACGGAAATCGAGTTCGACATGGCGGTGCCGGAACCCGACGAGAACGGCTTTTTGCGCCGCGTGCCGCGCAAGGTCAAGGTGCGCATTCCGAAGGGCGTGACCGACGGCCAGAAACTGCGCGTGCCGGGCAAGGGCGGGAAGGGCATGAACGGCGGCCGCGACGGCGACCTCTATCTCGACATCGGCGTCGAATCGCATCCGCTGTACCGCGCCGACGGTCTCGACCTGTACATGGAATTGCCGCTCGCGCCGTGGGAAGCCGTGCTCGGGGCGAACGTCGAGCTGCCCACACCCGCCGGACGCATCGCGCTCAAGGTGCCGCCAGGAACGCATGCGGGCCAGAAGCTGCGACTCGCAGGTCGCGGCCTCGCGCGTCCGGACGGTACGGCGGGGCACCTGTATGCCGTAGCGCAGATCGTCGTGCCGACGGTCGTCGACGAACGCCAGCGGACGCTCTACGGTCAACTGCAGGACGCGTCGACATTCAGTCCGCGCGCGCACCTGACCTGACAGCACGGAGGGATTCGCACGTGGTGAGATTCGAATCGGCATCCGCGTTCATGCTCGACGACACCGGCGCGATCACCGTTTCCGAGCTGGTCGAGCAATCGGGATTGAGCGAGGCGGAGCTGCGCGTACTCGTCGATTGCGGCGCGCTCGCGCCGCGCGACGTTCGTGCCGTCGCGTGGACGTTCAGCTCGCAGTGCATCGTCACGGCGCGCACGGCGCGGCGGTTGCGCGACGACTTCGCGCTCGACGACACGCACGTCGTCGCGATCGTGCTTCGTCTGCACGAGCGGATCGACGCGCTCGAGCACGAGCTGCGCCGGCTCTCCGGCCGCATGAGGTGAACGACCGCGCGTCCGCGGCGGCTGCCGCACCCGCCGCGGCGGCCGCGACACCCGTAGCGGCCGAATCGACCGGCAAGCTTGCGGGGGATCCTGCGCGCAGAGTGGCGACGCTGCATCCGCTGTGGCGCATGGCCTTCCTGGTCTTGCAGCTCGTGCTCGCGCTGTTC
>DATEIQ010000263.1:0-6840 GCA_035278845.1 Casimicrobiaceae bacterium
GACGCGCGCTGTAGCGCGACTTCGGGGTCAGAGCAACAAGTCGAGCGGCAAAGACCTCGACTGTTTTGAACAGCGACCGCTCGACTTGTTGCTCTGACCCCGAAGTCGATGTTGTGTTTTCCGCACGCAACCCATGAAACATGCGCTGAACGCTTGCGCGCGCGTGCGAGGCGCCGGTAGAATTCTCGCTCCACTACGTCGCGTAAACAAACGCCAGCATTCGATGCCGCACGCCCTTCCCATCGCCAAGCCCCAGTCACCGGACCTAGCAGTCCATGGCCGCGGCATTGGTCATGCGTTCGGCGTCTCGCAGCGAATGGCCGGCGCCGCCTTCGGCGGCCGCGCAGCGAAGTAACCCTCCCGACCGGACGACGTCCGCCGGGTGGCCGGCGGAACCGTCGAAAGGTCGTCAAGCCTCCTTTCGAATCGCCGCCGGCGGAATGACCGTCGTGGCGTGCGCGCGCCTTCCGCGCGGGACAGGTTCACGAAAGAAAGGAGCGTTCAACGCATGACAGGCCGATCGCATTCATCGACATCACCGCACGCACGGGCGTGCGCGGGAGGCGGCGTCGCCTGATCCGACGACTGCTTCGTTCGCGAGACGAGCCCGGTGCGCGCGATCGTTCCCGGGCTCGTTCGTTGCCCGGGTCAACAGAACAGACCGACCACGCAACGAGGCAGTCATGGACTATCAACACGAGTGTTACCGGCGTCCGTACCGGCGCGGCGACTATGACCTGGTCGACACGACGCGTGCAGGCACCTACTGGCGATCGCCGGAAGGCATCGTCGTGCAGCTCGCAAGCGCTGCCGGCGAACGCACGACGGTGCGCGAGCGTTCGGCCGCATGGTCGATCGCATCCGTGCTGCTCGCGCGGCGATTGGCCGGACTGTGAGCTGTACGAGTGGGCGCAGGAGAGTCAAACCCGCGCAAGCGGAGTGATCGGCGATTTCGAGCGCTGTGCGCGGCGCTCCCAACCCGGGATGGGGATCGCCGCCGAGGGGCGCCTTGGGCACCGCCTCGGTCACCAGTCGCGGAAAACCCCGGCGAGCCCGCTCGCCGGGGCCGTGACGAGAGCCGCTGACCCAATGGCACGCGTTTAGCTACAATCAGCAAATGGACCCCCTCGTCCTGACCGTCGACATGGCGGGGCTTCCCCAGGCGTGGGTCGCGCTGGAGGAGGCCATCACGTATCACGCGAAGCAAATGGTCGCGTGGTCGCTCGGTGCTGTCGTGCGGGAATTCCGCGGCGGATGGCAGCGCGACGGGTCGCGCTCTCGCTTGGCCACCAAGTCGATCCTCGCGATCAAGGGGAGCGCGGGCCGCCCGCTCTCGCACGCGCCCGGCCTCACGAACCCGATGCTATTCGCGCGCGACCGCCAGGTGTGCGCCTACTGCGGCGGTCGTTTCATGTACCGGGACCTGTCGCGCGACCATATCGTTCCCGCGTCGCGCGGCGGTCGCGACACGTGGATGAATTCCGTTACAGCGTGCCGAAGCTGCAACACGCGCAAGGGCAACCGCGCGCCGGAGCAGGCGAACATGCCGCTGCTGTACGTTCCGTACGTGCCCAACCGGCACGAGCACTTCATCCTGCGCAATCGCCGCATTCTCGCCGACCAGATGGAGTATCTGCTCGCGGGCGTGCCGCGCACGAGCCGCCTGCACCTGCTTCCGCACGCAGCCTAAGCGGGGACTGCAACTACTGCGGTGCGCGCTGAAAGCTGCGCCTCGACTTTTGCGTTTGCGCCAGCGAACTCTGCCGGCGCGGCGCTATCCAACCGACGGGAATCGCGCCCTCTCCCGCGATCGGCGCCTGCGCATCCATGCGCGGGTCGCGCGGAATCGACGACGGTCGCGCGCTTCTCGCACTCGCGTCTCCGGATCGCCGGATCGCTTTCTTGAATTCGTCTTTGCAGGAGAATCGCATGGCCAATGAAAATCCATCGCGCGACAGCGCGTCGCGCCAGCAAAGCGCCGAGCGCGCGCAAACCGGTTCGACCGCATCGCAGCAAGGCGCAGGCAGCGCGCGCACCGGCGGTCAGGGCAGCAGTTACGGGCAAGGCACATCGATGCAGGGAACCGCGGGACAGGGTTCCCATCGCGGCGAAGGTCAGGGGGCATACGAGCAGGGCCGAGGCGGTCAAAGCTCGTACGCTCGACAAGGAACGTCGACGTGGCAGGGCGGCCGCGAAGGCCAGGGCGGTGCGCTCGCGCGCCGCGGCAACTGGTCGTCGATGTCGCCGTACGGCTCGGAATACGAATCGGGATACGGCTCCGGGCCGTTCTCGATCATGCGCCGCATCAGCGACGAGATGGATCGATTCTTCGAGAACTTCGGCATGGGACGCAGCCTCATGTCGGGCGGCGAATCCGGACAGTGGGGCGAGCAGGGTTTCGGCGGCCGCAACATGCCGTCGATGTGGTCGCCGCACGTCGAGGTCTGCGAGCGCGACGGCAAGCTGCTGATCCAGGCCGACCTGCCTGGAATGAAACGCGAGGACATCAACGTGCAGATCGAGCAGGACGCGATCGTGATCCAGGGCGAGCGCAAGGCCCACCAGACGTCCGACCAGGGCGGCTACTACCGCAGCGAGCGCAGCTACGGCAGCTTCTATCGGACGATTCCATTGCCGGAAGGCACGAACGCCGATTCGGCTCAGGCGTCGTTCCGTGACGGCGTGCTGGAGATTGAACTCGACGCGCCGCGCGAGCAGCAGCGCGGGCGCAGGCTCGACATCCGCGACGGCGGATCGCACACCGGCTCCGGTGGATCGTCGGGCTCGTCGAAACAGGCCGGCACCGGCGCCGGCGCGACCTACGGCGGAACGCAGCAGGCGGCATCCGGCACGTCCGGCTCGCAGCAATCATCCGGCACCGGCACGATGTACAGCGGCTCGGGTGATCCGTCGGCAGGTGCCGCGGGAATGGGATCATCGTCGGGCAGCAGCGGCGAGACCCGATCCGGATCGCGTTGACGAATGCGCACTGCGCGCTGAATCCGGACAGCGGGTCTTCGGGCCCGCTGTTTTTTCGTTGATCACAAGGTTTCCGTGATCGATCGGGTTGCGTGACCGCGCCGACGGCGAGCTCCCGTTCAGGTTCTATCCGAGTACTACGTCACCGTGACGCGCAAGCTGCGCCCCGGCTTGCCGGCGAGGCGGTAGCCTGCTGTAGCATTGCGTCTCGCGCCCGCAACGGGCGGACGGGCCGCCAAGGGGCGCACCGTCGCGCGCATTCATCGTTCACACACCGGGGAGGACAACCACCATGCACGCACGTCGCAGCCTGCTCAAATTCGTCGCGGCCGCCATCGGCCTCTCGCTCGCGGGCAGCGCATCCGTCGCGCTCGCACAAGCGAAGATCAAGGTCGCCGCCGTCTACACGGTGCCGGTCGAGCAGCAATGGGTTTCGCGCATCCACAAGGCGCTGAACGCGGCGAAGGACCGCGGCGAGGTCGAATACGTGTTCTCCGAGAAGGTCGCGAACGCCGACTACGAGCGCGTGATGCGCGAGTTCGCCGAGAAGGGCAACCAGCTGATCGTCGGCGAGTCGTTCGCCGTCGAAGCCGCCGCACGCAAGGTGGCGAAGGACTATCCGAAGACCGCCTTCCTGATGGGCTCGTCGGGCAAGCCGCAGGCGCCGAACTTCGCCGTGTTCGACAACTACATCCAGGAGCCCGCGTACCTGACGGGCATGATCGCCGGCGGCATGACCAAGTCCAATCGCATCGGCATGGTGGGCGGCTATCCGATTCCGGAGGTGAACCGGCTGATGCAGGCCTTCATGGCGGGCGCGAAGGAAGTGAATCCCAAGGTGCAGTTCACCGTCACGTTCATCGGCTCGTGGTTCGACCCGCCGAAGGCCAAGGAAGCGGCGTTCGCGATGATCGAGAAAGGCGCCGACGTTCTCTACGCCGAGCGCTTCGGCGTGTCCGACGCCGCGAAGGAGCGCGGCAAGCTCGCGATCGGCAACGTCATCGACACGCAGCGCGAATATCCGAACACCGTCGTCGCGTCGGCATTGTGGAACATGGAGCCGACGATCGACCGCGCACTGAAGGCCGTGAAGGGCAACGCGTTCAAGGCTGAGGACTACGGCCAGTATTCGCTGATGAAGTACAAGGGCTCCGAGCTGGCGCCGCTCGGCACGTTCGCGTCGAAGGTGCCCGCCGACCTCGTCACGCGCGTGAAGGCGAAGGAAAAGGACATCCTCGACGGCAAGTTCAAGGTCGCGGTGGTCGACACGGAGCCCAAGTCGACGGCCAAGTGACGGCGAGCGGGCGCAGCTCCGAGGCGGGCGCGGTCCTGCGACTTTCCGGCATCAGCAAGCGCTTCGGCGCCCTCGTCGCGAACGACGCCATATCGCTCGAGCTCGGGCGCGGCGAGATACTCGCGCTGCTCGGCGAGAACGGTGCCGGCAAATCGACGCTGGTTTCGATCCTGTTCGGGCACTACGTCGCCGATGCCGGCACGATCGAGGTGTTCGGCAAGCCGCTGCCGCCCGGCGATCCGGCAGCGGCGCTCGCCGTGGGCATCGGCATGGTGCACCAGCATTTCACGCTGGCCGATAACCTCACCGTGCAGGACAACGTCGTGCTGGGCACCGAGCCGTTGTGGGCGCCGGCGTCGCGGCGCGCGACGGCGAGGGCTAAGCTCGTCGCGACCGCAGAGAAGTTCGGGCTGATGGTCGACCCCGATGCGCGCGTCGCGACGCTGTCCGTCGGCGAACGTCAGCGCGTCGAGATCCTGAAGGCGCTCTATCGCGACGCACGCGTGCTGATCCTCGACGAGCCGACGTCGGTGCTTACGCCGCAGGAAGCCGCGGCGCTGTTCGCGACGCTCGCGCGGCTTTGCGCCGACGGCTTGTCGATCATCTTCATCAGTCACAAGCTGAGCGAGGTCTTGCGCGTGTCCGATCGCATCGCCGTGCTGCGCGCGGGGAAGCTGGTCGCGACACTCGACGCGGCCACGGCGCAATCGTCCGAGCTCGCGGAGCTGATGGTCGGGCGCGCGGTGCGCAAGCCGGTGGCACGCGATCACCGGCGCGGCGATACCGTGTGCGCGGTTTCGCACTTGCGTGTCGATGCCGAAAGCGGCGGCCTGCACGACGTCACGCTTGCGATTCGCGGCGGGGAAATCGTCGGCGTTGCGGGCGTGTCCGGAAACGGCCAGCAGGCGCTCGCCGACGTGCTGTGCGGGCTGCGCGCGCCCGATGCGGGAACCGTGACGCTCGCCGGATGCCCGATGCGCGCCGATCCGCGCGCATGGATCGACGCCGGCGTCGCGCGCATTCCGGAGGATCGGCATGCCGCGGGTGTGATCGGCGACCTCGTGGTATGGGAGAACGCGATCGCCGAGCGATACCGGCGTCCTTTCTCGAGCGGAGGCATCGTTCGCCGCACCGCGGCGCGCAAGTACGCACGCATGCTCGCCGAACGCTTCGACGTGCGCGGCGGCGGCCTCGATACCCCGGCGCGCGCGCTGTCGGGCGGCAACGTGCAGAAGCTGATCCTCGGGCGGGCGCTGACCGGCGGCTTCGCGCAGGGCGACGATTTCACGCCGGTGCTGATCGTCGCCAACCAGCCGACCTGGGGGCTCGACGTCGGCGCAGTCGCGTACGTGCACCAGCGGCTGCTCGACGCCTCGGCGCGCGGGTCAGCGGTGCTGCTGATCTCCGACGATCTCGACGAGATCCTCGCCATCGCCGACCGCATCGCGGTGATGCACGGCGGACGTCTTTCCCGTGCGCGCCCGGCGGGCGAATGGACGCGAGCGGCGATCGGCCTCGCGATGACCGGCGCGGAGGCCGCGGCGGATGCGGCTTGAGACGCGCGACCGGCGCTCGCGGGCCGCGCTGCTGCTCGCGCCGTTCGCCGCTATCGTGATCACGCTCGCCGTCACGATGGCGCTGGTCGCCTGGGCCGGTGCGCCGATTGGAGAAACCTATGCGCTCCTGTTCGCCGGCGGCTTCGGCTCGCGCTTCGCATGGACCGAGACGCTGACGCGCGCGACGCCGCTGATTTTCACGGGGTTGTCGGTCGCCGTCGCGTTTCGCGCGCGGCTTTGGAACATCGGCGCCGAAGGCCAGCTCTACGCCGGTGCGATCGCCGCCGTTGCCGTCGGCGGCCTGCACGGTGGCACGGGCTTCGATCTGCCGGCCGGTGTGCTGTTTCCGGCAATGCTCGGCGCATCCATTCTCGCGGGCGCGATCCTGCTCCTCATCCCGGCGTTCCTGCGCACGCGCTTCGGCGTCGACGAGGTCGTGACCACGCTGCTTCTGAACTTCATCGTGCTGCTCGCCGTGTCGATGCTGCTCGATGGACCCATGAAGGATCCGACCGCGCTGGGCTGGCCCCAAAGCGTGGCGCTGCGCGACGACCTGCAACTCACCAGACTGGTCCCGCGCACGCGCGCGCACATGGGCCTCGTCTACGCAATCGTGGCCGCCGCAATCCTGGCGTTCGTCGTGCGCGCTACGACGCTCGGATTCGAAATGCGCGCGGTAGGTGCGAACGCGCATGCGGCCGCGTTCGCCGGCGTGCCGGTGGCGCGCACGATGGCGCTCGTCGCCGTGATTTCCGGCGGGCTTGCGGGACTCGGCGGCGCAATCGAGGTCGCCGGCCGCACCGGCTACGTCACGCTCGACATGTCGCCGGGTTACGGGTACAGCGGCATCGTCATCGCCATGCTCGCCGGGCTCTCGCCGCTCGGCGTCGTCGCGGCCGCCGTGTTCATCGCCGGCGTGCTGGTCGGCGCCGACAGCATGAGCCGCGGCGTCGCCGTCCCTACGTACATCGCCGACGTCATCGTCGCCGTGTCGCTCGTCTCGATGCTGGT
>DATEIQ010000264.1:0-7218 GCA_035278845.1 Casimicrobiaceae bacterium
GGCGCTCAGCAAGCAGATCCGCGAGCTCGGCGTCACCGTGCCGCTGATCGGCGAAGGCTCGTGGACGAGCGACAGCTATCTGAAGCTCGCCGGTCCTTCGTCTGACGGCGTCTACGGCCTCGTCGAGTACGTCTACACGATCAAGAACCCGATCAACGACGCGTTCGTCAAGGAGTTCCAGGCGAAGCTCAAGGAGAACCCGACGAAGTTCGCCGGCGCCGCGCACAACGCGATTCACATCATGGTCGACGACATCAAGCGTGCCGGCGCGGCAGATCCGGAGAAGATCCGGGAGGCGCTCGAAAAGACCGACTACAACGGACTCGTCGGCAACATCAAGTTCGACGACAAGCACCAGGCGTACGGGCAGACGGTGTATCTCGCGCATGTGAAGGGCGGCGTCCCGGAAGTCGTCGCGACGGCGAAGATCGCCAAGCCGTAACGGCATGTCGGCTTCGGCCACGATCCTCGCCCAGCATCTGCTGAACGGGGTTCTGATCGGCTGCGCCTACGCGTTGATCGCGATGGGCCTCACGATGATTTTCGGCGTGATGAACATCGCGAACTTCGCGCACGGCGAGTTCTACATGCTGGGCGGCTTCCTGGCGTTCTACCTGGTGAGCCTGATGGGGCTCGGCTATTTCCTCGCCCTGCCCGCGGCTGTCGCGCTGGTCGTCGCGCTGGCGATCGTCCTGCAGCATGGCATCTTCCGGCGCTTGCGCGATGCGCCGATGATGACGACGACGCTCGTCACGATCGGACTGTCGCTGTTTCTCGAGCACGTCGCGCTTCTCATGTGGGGTCCGCAGCCGCAGTCGATTCCGACGCCGTTCCCGACGAAGCCGCTCAGCTTCCTCGGCGTCTACACAACGCCCCTTTACCTGTTCTGCATGGCGGTGACCGCGGCGCTGATCGTCGTCGGTCATCTCGTCATCCGCAAGACGAAGATGGGCAAGGCGATGCGTGCGACGTTCCAGAACAAGGAAGCGTCCGCGCTGGTCGGCATCCGCATCGACCGCGTGTACATGTACGCGTTCGCATTTGGCGCAGCGCTTGCCGCCGCCGCTGGCGCCGTGCTGGGAGGATTCATTCCCGTGGAGCCGACGACCGGTGGTGTCGTCACGCTGAAGGCGTTCGTCGTCGTGATCCTGGGCGGCATGGGCAGCTTCGTTGGCGCGATCGTCGGCGGCCTCGTCCTCGGCATCGCGGAAGCGCTCGGCGCCGGCTACATGCCGACCGGGTGGAAAGACGCGATCGGCTTCTTCGCCGTCATCCTGGTGTTGCTGTTCCGGCCGGAAGGCCTGTTCCGGCGTGCCTGAGACCGGCCGACGGCTCGCGGCGGCCGCTGCGATCCTCGTCCTCGCCGCGGTGCCGCTCGTGGTACGCGACGACTATTACCTGCATCTGTGCATCGTCGCCGGCGTGTTCGTGATCGCCGTGCTCGGACTCGACCTGATCGTCGGCTACGTCGGTCAACTATCGCTTGCACACGCCGCGTTCTTCGCGCTGGGCGCCTACACGTCGGGGCTGCTGTTCGTGCACGCCAAATGGTCGATGTGGCTCGGTCTTCCCGCGGCCGCGATCGGCACCGGCCTGATCGCATTCGTGCTGGGTACCATCATCCTGCGCACCCGCGGCCACCGCTTCATCATCATCACCGTCGTGTTCGCCGAGTTGATGAAGCTGGTCGCGACGAACTGGATCGACCTGACGCGCGGCTTCATGGGCCTGCCCGGCCTGCAGATTCCGGCACTGGTCCTGCCCGGCATCGGCGCGATCGACATCGCAACGAAAGGACGGTTCTACTACGTCGTCCTGGTCGCGATGATCGTGGCGTTCGTCGTGTGCCGCGCGATCGTCCGCTCGTCGATCGGCCGCAAGTTCGTCCTCGTCCGCGAGAACGAGCCGCTCGCCGAGTCGCTCGGCATTTCCGCGTTCCGCTACGCGATGATCGCCTTCGTCGTCGGCGCAGCACTCGCAGGCGCCGCCGGGAGCCTCTACGCGCACTACGTCGGCTTCGTGAGTCCTGACCTCTTCAATTTCTCGTACGTGACGATCATGCTGATCATGGTGATCCTCGGCGGGAAGGGAACGCTCGTCGGTCCCGCGCTCGGCGCGGTGATCTTCACGTTCCTGCCGGAGCTGCTGCGCGAGGCGTCGCACTGGCGAATGATCATCTTCGCGACGATCCTTATCGTGGCGACGCTGTTCATGCCGCGGGGCATCGTGTTTCCGCTGATCGAGCACTTGTTGCCCGCGCGATGGCGCACCCGCGATGCCGGCGCTGCTTGAAGGTCGCGGCCTCACCGTCCGCTTCGGCGGGCTGACGGCGCTCAAAAGCGTCGACTTCGCCGTGTCGCCCGGCGAGGTGCTGAGCGTCATCGGTCCCAACGGCGCGGGGAAGACGACGCTCTTCAACGTCATCACCGGCCGCGTGCGCCCGACCCAGGGCAGCGTTGCGTTCCGTGGCGAGCCGATTCACCGGCTGCCGCCGTTTCGCATTGCCCGCCTCGGCATCGTGCGCACGTTCCAGAAAACGGAGGTATTCGCTCCGCTGTCGCTTGTTGACGGTGTGGCCGCCGGGGCGCTCGCGCGCGACGACCCCGAGCCGTCCGCACGTGCCCGCGAGGCGCTGACGACTGTCGGCCTGCTCGGAAAGGCGGCGCTGACCGCGCAGCAGCTCTCCTACGGCGACCAGCGGCTGCTCGAGCTCGCGCAAGCGCTCGCCGCGCAGCCTGCCGTGCTGCTGCTCGACGAGCCTGCGTCGGGCATGAATCACCAGGAGAGCGCGCACATCGTCCGCCTCATCGGCGAGTTGCGCGATCGCGGGCTCGCGATCGTGCTGGTCGAGCACAACATGCACGTCGTGATGACGATCTCGAACCGCGTCATCGTCATCAACTACGGCGAGAAGATCGCCGAAGGCCAGCCCGCGGACGTGCGCGCGGACCCGCGCGTCATCGAGGCCTATCTAGGCGTCGATCGGCATGCCGATGCTCGCGCTCGATAACGTCACGCTGCATCGCGGAACGACGCGCGTGCTCGACCGCGTGTCGCTCGCGGTGAACGAAGGGGAGCTGGTTGCGCTGATCGGCGCCAATGGCGCCGGCAAGACGACGGTGCTGCGCACGATCTCTGGCATCTTAGCGCCGAGCGAAGGCACGATCACGTTCCGCGGCAAGCCGATCCAGGGCGCCGATCCCGACGCGATCGTTCGCCTCGGCATCGCGCATTGCCCGGAGGAGCGCAAGATCTGGCCGCAGATGACGGTGCAGGAGCATCTCGAGCTCGGCGCCTTCATCCGCGCCGACGGCGGCGACGTAGCGCAGGACATGGCGCGCATATTCGACACCTTCCCCGTGCTCAGGGAACGGTGCCGGCAGCTAGCGGGAACACTTTCCGGCGGCCAGCAGCAGATGCTCGCGATCGGCCGCGCGCTGATGTCGCGGCCGACGCTGGTCCTGTTCGACGAGCCGTCGCTCGGGCTCGCGCCGATCATGGTCGAAACGATCGGCACGATGATCGCCGGCATTCGCGACCGCGGTGCCACGGTGCTGCTCGTCGAGCAGAACGCGGCGCTCGCGCTGCGCCTCGCCGATCGCGCGTACGTGCTCGAGACGGGTCGCGTGACCCTCGAAGGCCGCGCGAAGGACCTCGTCGCGAACCCGGAAGTCCACCGGGCTTATCTCGGCGGATGAAGATAACGCATTGCAAGGAGTCGCAATGAAACGGGAAGTGATCGTCACGCCCGGCGCACCGGCGCCGATGGCGCATTACTGTCAGGGCGTGCTTGCGGGCGATACGCTTTATGCGGCCGGCCAGATCGCGTCGGACTACAAGACCGGCGTCGCGCCCGAAGCGCGCCAGGATCCGGCGTTTCCCTACTACGGATCGAACATCCAAAAGCAGGCGCGGTACATCCTGCAGAACCTGCGCAGCGTGTTCGAGGCCGCCGGCTGCAGCCTCGCCGACGTCGTGAAGTCGCAGGTCTTCATGACCGATCTCGGCGACTTCTTCCATTTCGATCAGGTGTGGAAGGAGTTCTTTCCGTCGCCGCCGCCGCGCACGACGGTGCAGGTGAGCGGATTGCTCGTGCCCGGCTGCCGCGTCGAAATCGACCTGATCGGCGTGCGACCCGGCGCGCAACGGCGCGTGATCACCGGCGCGTCGACGCCGACGCCGATGGCGCATTACTGCCAGGGCGTCGTGGTGGGCGATACGCTCTACGCCGCGGGGCAGATCGCATCCGACTATCGCACCGGCGTGCCGCCCGAGGCGCGACGCGATCCGGCGTTCCCCTACTACGCGTCCGATATCCAGCGGCAGACGCGCTACGTTCTCGAGAACATCGCGTCCGTCTATCAGGCGGCGGGTTGCGACTTCGGCGACACGGTCAAGGCGCAGGTTTTTCTCACCGATCTCGACGATTTCGTGCATTTCAACGCGGTCTGGCGCGAATTCTTCCCTTCGCCGCCGCCGCGCACGACGGTCCAGATCGGCGCCCTGCTCGTCCCCGGATGCCGGATCGAGATCGACCTGACCGCCGTGCACAAGCGCGTCCCGCGCCAGGTGATCGCGACATCGGACTCGCCCACGCCGCAGGCGCACTATGCGCAGGGCCTGCTCGCCGGCGAAACGCTCTACGTCGCCGGGCAGCTCGCGTCGCATCCGGCCACCGGTGTCGCGGTGGAGGCGCGGCAGGATCCGGCGTTTCCGTATTACGGCTCGAACATCCAGAAGCAGGCGCGCTACATTCTGCAGAACCTGCGTAATGTTTTGAAAGCCGCCGGACTCTCGCTCGACGACGTCGTCAAGTCGCAGGTGTTTCTCACCGACCTGAACGACTTTTATTATTTCGACCAGGTCTGGAAGGAATTCTTCCCGTCGCCGCCGCCGCGCACGACGCTCCAGGTCAGCGGACTGCTGGTTCCGGACTGCCGCGTCGAGATCGATCTGACGGCGTGCAAAGGCTGAGTCGTCACGGCGCGCTGCACCGTCCCGTTACCCGTTGAGAAAACCCGGCCGCACACGTATGCGCATCGACTTCCACAATCACGTCATCCCGGCGCGGATGATCGACGCGATCGCACAGATGCCTGAAGCCTTCGCCGCGCGCATCGACGGCGAAGGAGCGCAGCGAAAGGTCGTGCACGCGCAAGGATATGCATACCCGCTGTTTGCCGAGTTCCACGATCCGCAGTCGAAGCTCGAGTCGATGGATCGGATGGGCATCGACGTCGCCGTGATCTCGCCTGCGCCGCCGATGTTCTATTACTGGGCCGGCGTCGATGTCGCGGTCGAGGCGGCGGGGCTGGTCAACGACGGCATCGCCGACATGGTGACCGCCGATCCGGCGCGCCTGCGCGGCATGGCCACCATTCCGCTGCAGCACCCCGACGCCGCAATCGCGGAAATGGAACGGGTCGTGCGCGAGTACGGTTTCAAGGCGATCGAAATCGGCACGTCGGTCGAAGGCGAGCAGCTCGCGGAGCCGCGCTTCCGGCCGATCCTGCGCCGCGCGCAGGAGCTTGGCCTTGCCGTGTTCGCGCATCCGTACTACGTGGGCGCCAAGAGTGGGCTCGCCTGCTATTACCTGACGAACCTGATCGGCAATCCGCTCGACACGACGATCATGCTCGCGCATCTGATGCTCAGCGGCGCGCTCGACGAGCTGCCGGATCTACGCCTGTGCCTCGCGCACGGCGGCGGCTTCGCGCCCTACCAGATCGGGCGACTCGCGCACGGGCATGGCGTGCGGCCGGAAGTGCAACAGCATACGAAGACGTCGCCACGGGCGCTGCTGTCGCGCCTGTATTTCGACAGCCTGGTCTTCGACCCGCAAGCGCTGCGCCACCTGATCGATCTCGTCGGCGCCGATCACGTGTGCATCGGCACCGACGCGCCGTTCGACATGGCCGACATGCGCCCGGCCGATACGATCGCCGCCGTGCCGCGGCTCACCGCAGCCGAGCGCGATCAAATCTCGTTCGGCACGGCACTGCGCCTTCTCGGCGAAGCGGTGCCGACGCGATGAATCGCCGCGCGCGCACCACGAGCATGGGGAGCCGAACATGAGCAACGACGACACCGGCGCGAGCGTTCGCGCGCGCATTCACTACGAGTCGATCGTGCGCCGCCGTGCGCTGCGCCTGCCGGGCGATGCACGCGTCGCGGTGTGGACGATCGTCAACGTCGAGAACTGGAGTCCCGCCGGACCGATGCCGCGTGCGATCCTGCCGCCGCCGATGGGCCAGCCGCTGCTGCCGGACATCCCGAACTGGGCATGGCACGAGTACGGAATGCGCGTCGGCTTCTGGCGCTTCGTCGAGACGCTGCAAAGCCGTGGCCTGAAGGCGACGTTTGCCGTCAATGGCAGCGCATGCGACGTCTACCGCGAAGCGTGCGTCGCCGCCCGCGACGCGGGTTGGGAGTTCATGGGCCACGGCTTCGTGCAGCGACCGATGCACAAGGTCGACGACCAGAAACGCGCCATCGGCGACACGATGCGCGCGATTGCCGACTTGACCGGCAAACCGCCGCGCGGCTGGGAAAGCCCCGGCCTCACCGAGACCGACGACACGCTCGACCTGCTCGCCGAAGCAGGCATCGAGTACGTCGCCGACTGGGTGCTCGACGAGCAGCCGGTGCCGATCAAAACGCGCACGGGATCGCTGGTTTCGATCCCGTATACGGTCGAGATCAACGACGTCGTGATCAGCGCGGTGCAGCAGCAGCCGTCCGACGAGATCCTGCGTCGCGGGCGCGATCAGTTCGACCGCCTGTATCGGGATGGCGCCAAAGCGCCGCGTGTGATGGCGATCTCGATCCATCCGTACCTGACCGGCGTGCCGCACCGCATCCGCTATCTGGAAGCGCTCTACGACCACATCCTCGGCCACGACGGCGTCGTGATGTGGACCGGCGGCGAAATCCTCGACTGGTATCGCGCCGAGGTCTCGCGGACGCCTTGATCGCACCGCAATCACGCGGACACCGTGATCCCGCGATCACGCGGCCTTGACCGCACGCGGATCGCGCGCAGCTTCGCCCGCTCTGCCCGCTTAGCGATAGTCGGGGAATATGTCGCGCATGATGAAGGCCTCGAGCGCGGCGTTCTCGGATGGGCGCGCCGACATCGTCACCGCGCCCGCCCGCGATATCCACGTGAAATCGCCGGAGACGTGATCGCGGATGATCGCGATCATCTTGCGCACGACC
>DATEIQ010000265.1:0-8371 GCA_035278845.1 Casimicrobiaceae bacterium
CAGAAGACCGAGCTGCTGATCTTCCTGACGCCGCGCGTGGTGAGGGACACCGTCAAGTCGGTGCGGTAAGCCATACCCTACAATGCCCCGGTGGCGTTGCACCGGGGCAATCTCTTTCTCGTCGGGCTGATGGGCGCGGGCAAGACCACGCTCGGCCGCCAGCTCGCACGCCGCCTCGACAAGCGCTTCGTCGACGCTGATCACGAGCTCGAAGCGCGGCTCGGCGTCAGCATCCCGACCATTTTCGAAATCGAGGGCGAGGACGGCTTTCGCGATCGCGAGGAATCGATCATCGACGAGCTGACCCGGATGTCCGGCATCGTGCTCGCCACCGGCGGCGGCGCGGTGCTGCGGTCGATAAGTCGCGCGCGCCTGCGCGAGAACGGCACCGTGCTCTATCTGCACGCCGAGCCGGAAACGCTCTGGCAGCGTTTGCGCAACAGCCGCCACCGGCCGATGCTGAACGCCGCCGATCCGCGCAACCGCCTGGTCGAGCTCTATCGGTTGCGCGATCCTTTGTACCGCGAGGTTGCAAGCCACGTCGTCGAATCCGATCGCGAGGCCGTCATTCGCTTCGTGCGCTGGCTCGACGGCGAGCCCGCCGAGGTGTCGATCGAATGAAGACGCTGGACGTGGGGCTGCAGGAACGCGCGTATCCGATTCATATCGGACAGCGGCTGCTCCAGCGCGCAGGCGAATTGCTCGACGTACGCGCCGGTTCGCGTGCGGTGATCGTGACCAATGCCGTCGTCGCGGCGCATCACTTGCCGCCGCTCAAGGCGGCGCTTCGTGCACGCGGCGTTCAGGTCGACGTCGTGCTGCTGCCTGACGGCGAGGCTCACAAGAATGCCGCCACGCTCGACGATCTGCTGACGCGCCTGCTCGAACTGCGCATCGAGCGCAAGTCGCTGCTGATCGCGCTCGGTGGCGGGGTGGTCGGCGACATCGCCGGGTTCGCCGCGGCGATCTACCAGCGCGGCATCCCGTTCGCGCAGGTGCCGACGACGCTGCTCGCACAGGTGGATTCGTCGGTGGGCGGCAAGACCGGCATCAATCATCCGCTCGGCAAGAACATGATCGGCGCGTTCTGGCAGCCGCGCGCGGTGCTGATCGACACCGATTGCCTCGGCACGCTGCCAGACCGTGAGTTGCGCGCAGGCGTCGCCGAGGTGATCAAGTACGGCGCGATTCGCGATGCTGAATTCTTTGCGTGGCTCGAAGCAAACGTCGCGGCATTGCTCGCGAAGGATTCAGCGGCGCTCGCGCACGCGATCCATCGAAGCTGCGAGATCAAGGCCGAAATCGTCGCCGCTGACGAGCGCGAGTCGGGCGAGCGTGCGCTGCTCAACTTCGGCCACACGTTCGGCCATGCGATCGAGGCGGCGCAAGGCTACGGCGCATGGCTGCACGGCGAAGCGGTCGCGGCAGGGATGGTGTGCGCGGCGAAGCTGTCGGAGCGCGCATGCGCCTTTTCGCCATCGGATACGGAGCGGCTCGCGCGGCTCGTCGCGGCGGCGCAATTGCCGACCGAGCCGCCGCGCATCCCGGTCGAGCGCTGGCTCGATCTGATGGGCCGCGACAAGAAGGTGGAGCACGGCTCGCTGCGGTTCGTGCTGCTCGAAGCGATCGGATGCGCGGTGATGCGCGGCGACGTCGCGGAGAATGACGTCAAAAGCGCGCTTATTCAGGCAAGCGCTGCGTAGGCTGGAGACAAAAGGAAACGGCGCCCCGAGAGGCGCCGTTTCGATGACTGCCGGTGAACCGGCAGTTGCTACTGGCAGTAGATCGTTGCCGATTTGATGTTTTGCGGCGAGCTCGCGTCACCGACCGTGATCGTGACGGTCGATCCCGCAGTCAGATTGCTCGCGCTCAGAATACCTGGCGACGCAGCCACCGTGCCGCCGTTCGACAGCGTCACGCCCGGATCGGATGCGATTGCCGAGAAGGGTGCCTTCCCGGTGATGGTGAACGTGAACGTCGTTCCGGCGCAGTTGACCCGGCTGCTCGCGCTCCCGCCGCTTTGTCCGGGTGAAACGCTGAACGGCACGGGCGCCGCATTCTCTCCCTTTACGTTGGTCACCGTCGGCGGGTTTGGCACCGTTTGGCCCGCTGCATCCACGATCGCGAACGTCAGGTTTTCGAAGCAAGCGCCGGTCGGGACGATCGTGAATCCCGCGCCGCTGCGGGGAACCGGTGCGCCGTTGATCTGCACCACGCCCTGGAACGTGGGCGAGACGGTATACGGGGGCGTGCCGCCGAAGACATAGAACGTTGCTGCACCCGAAGAGGCGCAGTGTTCGTTGTCAGGTCCTGTAAACGTCGTCGTGCCCGTCGGGATCACGGACAGCACCGAGCTGCCGTTGACGAACTGCGCGATCGTGAACTGGCCGACGACGCTGCTGCCGCTCGTGACGTCCGTTGCGCGTATCGTCGCGACCTGCGTCGCCGCGTTGTTCGGCACGACGATGCGCACCGTCGCGTTGCCGTTCTGGTCCGTGGTCACCGTCAGCGAGGACACGAGCGGCTGGCCGGGGGCCGTGCTCGACAGCGCGAAGTTGCCCTGCACGACGTCGAACCGCACCTGGCGACCCGCCAGCGGCGCGCCGGCGGGGCCCAGCACCTGCACCGACGCGCTTCCGTCCTGACCCGAGCACAGGTCAGCTCCGGAGGCTCCGCAGTTCGGGTTGCCGGTGATCGTGATCGAGGCCGGCAAAAGCAGCGCGGGCTTGACCGTGAGCGCCGCGGTCGTCGACTGATTCTGCTGGTCGCGCACCGTAAGCGTGACTGGTGTGTCCGCGCCGACGTTACCCGGCGTGACGACGAGCGTATTGCCATCGAGGGTGCCAACGACCGGCAGCACCGCCTGGTCGCTCGACGTGATCGCGTACGGCCCGTTGCCGCCGGTGACCGCGAACACGAACGGATTTCCGGAGTAAAGGTTGGCGACCGACGGCGAGATGGCTAACGGGCCGGCACCGCCCTGATAGGGGTTGTTCGGGGCGCCGTTGCCGCCGCCGCACGCGGCCAGCGAAAGCACGCCGGCCAGGGCGGCCAGGTTCAGGAGCGGGCGCAGCCACGCAGCGAAGCGGTATCCGGGCATGATCGGGATCCTGATGACGTTGTTCTAAATATGAAGTTTACGGGAAGGCGAATTAGGCGTTGCAACAACGATCTAGCGTAGTTTGTTCGGATTAAAGCGCAACAGTATCCATGACGCAAGCATTTCCGCTGCAAACCTGTCGCGAAGGCAGCGTCCTGTTGCATTGCGCGCGTCGCCGGGTTTTCGCGCCCGATTCTTGCCGCAATGCAGCATCCCGCGTAACATTGGCAGGTTTCGCCGGATTTCGGCGAGCCTTATGACGCTTCACGGGCACCGGCGCAGCCGCCTGCTCGCGAAAACGAGGTCCAGCATGAATCAGGCCACGCATCCGAGCTATCCCCCCGCAGCCCAGGGCCTGTACGACCCCGCTAACGAGCACGATGCCTGCGGTCTCGGCTTCATCGCGCACATCAAGGGGCGCAAGACGCACGAGATAATCACGCAGGGTCTTTCGATCCTGAAGCATCTGACGCATCGCGGCGCCACCGGGGCCGATCCGTTGCAAGGCGACGGTGCAGGAATCCTGGTGCAGCTCCCGGACGCGTTCTTCCGACGTGCCTGCGGAAAACTCGGAATCACGCTGCCGGCGATCGGCCAGTACGGTGTCGGCATGGTGTTCCTGCCGCAGGAGCCGGCATCGCGGATGGCGTGCGAGCAGGAAATCGAGCGGGCGATCCACGCCGAAGGTCAGGTGCTGCTCGGCTGGCGCGACGTGCCGACGAACAACGCGGGACTTTCGCAGCGTACGAAGGAAGTCGAGCCGGTGATCCGGCAGGTGTTCGTCGCGCGGGGTGCGCGCGACATGGATTCGGACGCGCTCGAGCGCAAGCTGTACGTGATCCGCAAGCGCGCCGGCCACGCGATCCAGGCGCTCGCGCTGCGTCATGGCAAGGAGTTCTACGTGCCGTCGTTCTCGACGCGCACGATCGTCTACAAGGGAATGCTGCTCGCGCACCAGGTTGGCGAGTACTACCTCGACCTGCACGACGACGCGATGGTGTCGGCGCTCGCGATGGTCCACCAGCGCTTCTCGACGAACACGTTTCCGACGTGGGACCTGGCGCACCCGTTCCGCTTCATCTGCCACAACGGCGAGATCAACACGCTGCGCGGCAACTTCAACTGGATCCGCGCGCGCGAGGGCGCCATCGCGTCGAAGGTGCTCGGCGATGACCTGCCCAAGCTGTGGCCGCTGATCTACGACGGCCAGTCGGATTCCGCGTCGTTCGACAACGCGCTCGAGCTGCTGCTGATGGGCGGCTATTCGGTGCCGCACGCGATGATGCTGATGATCCCGGAAGCATGGGCCGGCAATCCGCTGATGGACGAGGACCGGCGCGCGTTCTACGAATATCACGCGGCGCTGATGGAGCCGTGGGACGGCCCCGCCGCGATGGCGTTCACCAATGGCCGTCAAATCGGCGCCACGCTCGACCGCAATGGGCTGCGCCCCGCGCGCTTCGTCGTCACCGACGACGATTACGTCGTCATGGCGTCCGAAGTCGGCGTGCTCGACATTCCGGAAGCGAAGATCGTCAAGAAGTGGCGGCTGCAGCCGGGCAAGATGCTGCTGGTCGACCTCGATGCCGGCCGCATCGTCGATGACGACGAGCTGAAGCGCACGCTCGCCACGGCGAAACCGTATCGCGACTGGATCGCGAAGTGCCGCATGCGCCTCGAGGACATGCCCGAGCCCGCGCCGCCGACGCCCTCCGACGTGCCGCTGCTCGATCGCCAGCAGGCGTTCGGCTACTCGCAGGAGGACGTGCGCATCCTCATGACGCCGATGGCGAAAAACGGCGAGGAGCCCATCGGCTCGATGGGCAACGACGCCGCGCTGCCGGTGCTCTCCGACCGGCCGAAAGTGTTCTACAACTATTTCAAGCAGCTCTTCGCGCAGGTGACGAACCCGCCGATCGATCCGATCCGCGAAGAGCTCGTGATGTCGCTCGTGTCGTTCGTCGGTCCGCGGCCGAATCTTCTGGCGCTCCATCCAACCGAGCCTGAAACGGACGACCGCTCGCGGCGCGCGAACGATGCGCCCGTGCGCCGCAACGCCGCGTCGGCCCGCGAGGGCCAGCCGCCGATGCGACTCGAAGTTCAGCAGCCGATCCTGACGCCGGAAAACATGGAGAAGCTGCGGCACATCGAGCTGTTCTCGGGCGGCGCGTTCCGCTCGATCGAGCTCGACATCTGCTATCCGGCCGCGTGGGGCGGCAACGGCATGGAGGCCGCGCTCGCGAGCCTCGCCGCGCACGCCGAGGACGCGATCCATCAGGGATTCAACATCATCGTGCTGTCCGATCGCACCGTCGCGGCCGACATGCTGCCGATCCCGGCGCTGCTGGCGACCGCTGCCGTTCACGAGCACCTGGTCAAGCAGGGCTTGCGCACGTCGACGGGGCTGGTCGTCGAGACGGGCTCGGCGCGCGAGGTGCATCACTTCGCGCTGCTCGCGGGCTATGGCGCCGAGGCGATCCATCCGTATCTCGCGCTCGAGACGCTCGCAACGTTGCCGGACGTCGATCCGAAAGAGGGGCAGAAGCGCTACGTGAAAGCGATCTGCAAGGGCCTCTACAAGGTGATGTCGAAGATGGGTATCTCCACGTACCAGTCGTACTGCGGCGCGCAGATCTTCGAGGCGGTAGGTCTCACGAAGGCGTTCGTCGACAAGTATTTCACCGGCACCGCGAGCACGATCGAAGGCATCGGCCTGTTCAAGGTAGCCGCCGAGGCGCAACGGCTGCACGAGCTCGCGTTCGGCGACGACCCGCTGCTCGCGGGTGCGCTCGACGCCGGCGGCGACTACATGTATCGCGTGCGTGGCGAAGAGCACATGTGGACGCCGGACACGATCGCCAAGCTGCAGCACGCGTCGCGCGCGAATTCGTATGCGACGTACAAGGAATACGCGGCGCTGATCAACGACCAGGGGCGCAAGCACAAGACGCTGCGCGGCTTGTTCGAGTTCCGCACCGCGGAGCGCACGCCGGTTCCGCTCGACGAAGTCGAGCCCGCGAAAGTGATCGTCAAGCGCTTCGCCACGGGCGCGATGAGCCTCGGCTCGATCTCGACCGAGGCGCATACGACGCTCGCGGTCGCGATGAACCGCATCGGCGGCAAGTCGAACACCGGCGAAGGCGGCGAGGACCCGATGCGCTACCGCGGCGAGATGCGCGCGGGCAAGAGCATCGTCCGCGACGGCGACACGCTCGCCAAGATCATCGGCAAGGGGGCGGTCGAGCAGGACATTCCGCTCAAAGCCGGCGACAGCCTGCGCTCGCGCATCAAGCAGGTCGCATCGGCGCGCTTCGGCGTCACGGCCGAATACCTCGCGTCGGCCGACCAGCTGCAGATCAAGATGGCGCAGGGCGCGAAACCCGGCGAGGGCGGCCAGCTTCCGGGGCACAAGGTCTCGGAATACATCGCGCAGCTTCGCTACTCGGTGCCCGGCGTCGGCCTCATCTCGCCGCCGCCGCATCACGACATCTATTCGATCGAAGATCTCGCGCAATTGATCCACGATCTCAAAAACGCGAATCCGCAGGCGTCGATCTCGGTCAAGCTCGTCTCCGAGGTCGGCGTCGGCACGGTGGCCGCGGGTGTCGCGAAGGCGAAAGCCGATCACGTAACGATCGCCGGCCACGACGGCGGCACCGGTGCGTCGCCGGAATCGTCGATCAAGCACGCCGGGACGCCGTGGGAGCTGGGCCTCGCGGAGACGCAGCAGACGCTCGTGCTGAACCGCTTGCGTGGCCGCATCGCCGTGCAGGTCGATGGCCAGATGAAGACCGGCCGCGACGTCGCGATCGGCGCGCTGCTCGGCGCTGACGAGTTCGGCTTCGCGACGGCGCCGCTCGTCGTCGAAGGCTGCATCATGATGCGCAAGTGCCACCTGAACACGTGTCCGGTCGGCGTCGCGACGCAGGACCCCGTGCTGCGCAGGCGCTTCACCGGTCAGCCCGAGCACGTCGTCAACTATTTCTTCTTCGTCGCCGAGGAGCTGCGCGAGATCATGGCGCAGCTCGGCTTCCGCACGCTCGACGAGATGATCGGACGCAGCGACTTGCTCGACATGCGCAAGGGCCTCGAGCACTGGAAGGCGAAGGGGCTCGATTTCACGCGCGTGTTCCACCAGCCGCCGATGCCTTCCGAAGTCGCACGGTTCCATCGCGAGGAGCAGGACCACGGACTCGCGCGCGCGCTCGATCACCAGCTGATCGCCGCAGCCGCGCCGGCGATCGAAAAGGCGCAGCCGGTGCGGCTCGCCTACCGGATTCGCAATGCGCACCGGTCGGTGGGCGCGATGCTGTCGGGCGCCGTCGCATGCCGGCACGGTCACGACGGATTGCCGGAGGACACGCTGCACGTCGCGTTCGACGGCATCGCGGGACAGAGCTTCGGCGCGTTCCTCGCGCGCGGCGTCACGTTCGAATTGAAGGGCGCCACGAACGATTACGTCGGCAAGGGCTTGTCGGGCGGGCGCATCGTCGTCTACCCGGATCCCGCGTGCAAGGCGTTGCCGGAAGAGAACATCGTCGTCGGCAACACGGTCATGTACGGCGCGATCGACGGCGAGGCGTATTACCGCGGCGTCGCCGGCGAGCGTTTCTGCGTGCGCAATTCCGGCGCCACCGCCGTCGTCGAGGGCACCGGCGACCACGGTTGCGAATACATGACCGGCGGCACCGTCGTGGTACTGGGGCGCACGGGTCGCAACTTCGCCGCCGGCATGAGCGGCGGCGTCGCATACGTCTACGACGCGGACGGCACGTTTGCGTCGCGATGCAACACGTCGATGGTCGCGCTCGGTCCCGTGCTTTCCGAAAGCGACCAGCACAAGGCGGAGAAGGAACTCGCGGCCGCGGGCAAGGGCCGCCTGCTGCACGCCGGCCGTGCGGACGAGGCGATCCTGCGCGAGTTGATCGAGCGTCATCTGCGCTTCACCGGCTCGACGGTCGCGCTCGCGATGCTCGACCATTGGGACGCCGCGCGTGCGAAGTTCGTGAAAGTGTTCCCGAGCGAGTACGTGCGTGCGCTTTCCGAAATGCACGTGCGCGCTCAGCACTCGAAACCGGCGGGCCTCACACCGCAGGAAGCGGCCGCGGCCCGGGCCGTCGCGTAAGACGCAGGGACAACGATGGGGAAGATCACCGGCTTCATGGAATTGCAGCGGATCGCCGAAGTCGCCGATCCGATCAACGAGCGCGTTCGCCACTATCGCGAGTTCATCCACGCGCTCGACGACGCGGCGGCCTCGAAGCAGGGCGC
>DATEIQ010000266.1:0-6042 GCA_035278845.1 Casimicrobiaceae bacterium
TCCGTCGAAAGTGGCGAGCGGGTGGAATCGCCAATGCTAGCATCGCCAGCATCTCGTCATCCGTTGATTGAAACTCCGGTGAACGCTCCCGATGTCGTCGACAAGGACCTGCCGCTCAAGGAGGACACGCGGCTCCTGGGCCGCGTGCTTGGCGACGTGCTGCGCGCGCAAATCGGCGCTCCCGGCTTCGAGCGCGTCGAGGCGATCCGCCAGACGGCGATCGGTTTTCGCCGTGCGAGCGGTGCCGAGGCCGACCGGCTGCGCAGCGCGTTTGCCGCGCTGCTGAACCCGCTGCCGATCGGCGAGACACTGGAAGTGGTGAGGGCGTTCAGCTATTTCTCGCATCTCGCGAACATCGCCGAGGACGTGCACCGCAACCGCCGCCGCCGCGCCCACGCGATGGCGGGATCGCGGCCGCGCCGCGGCGACGTCGCCCACGCACTCGGTCGCATCGCGGCGGCAGGCGTCGACGCTGCAACGCTCGCGCAATGGCTCGACGATGCGCGCGTGAGCCCCGTTTTGACCGCCCACCCGACCGAAGTTCAACGGAAGAGCATTCTCGACGCGGAGCGCGAGATCGCGCGCCTGCTCGCGTGGCGCGACCGGACGCCGCTCACGCCCGCGGAGACCGCCGAATTCGCGACACGGCTGTCGGCGTCGGTGCTCGAGCTTTGGCAGACGGCGATGCTCCGCCTTGCCGGGCTCGCGGTGAAGGACGAGATCGACAACGGCCTCGCGTACTACCGCTATACGCTGCTGGCCGAATTGCCGCGGCTGTATGCAGGCTTCGAACGCGAAGTCGCCGTGCGCTTCGGCCTCGCGCGCGAGCGCGTGCCATCGTTCCTGCGCATGGGCTCGTGGATCGGCGGCGATCGCGACGGCAACCCGAACGTGGGCGCCGATACGCTGGCATACGCGATTCGCGCGCACGCCGCCGTTGCTTTCGAGCACTACCTCGAAGAAGTGCATCGGCTCGGCGCCGAGCTGTCGCTGTCGACGCGGCTCGTCACGCCGTCGCCTGCGTTGCTCGCCCTGGCCGAGGCCGCAGGCGATCGCAATCCGCATCGACAGGACGAGCCGTATCGGCAGGCGCTGGTCGGTGTCTACGCGCGGCTCGCGGCTACGGCGCACGATCTCGCCGGGTTCACCGCGGCGCGTCCCGTGAACGCAGAAGCCGTACCCTATGCGAGCGTGGCCGAATTTCGCGCCGACCTCGACACGATCGGCGAATCGCTCGCGCTCCATGGCGCGCAGGCGCTCGCGCAGCGGCGGCTCGACCCGCTGCGTCGTGCCGCCGACGTGTTCGGCTTCCATCTGGCGACGCTCGACCTGCGGCAGAACAGCGACGTGCACGAAGCGGTCATCGCCGAGCTCTTCGCACGCGCGGAAGTCACCGCCGATTACGCGGCGCTCGCCGAGGATGCGCGCGTCGCGCTGCTCGTTCGCGAGCTCGCCAACCCGCGGCCGCTGCATTCGCCGCACCTCCACTATTCGGATCGCGTCGACCGCGAGCTCGCGGTGCTGCGGACCGCGGCGGAGATCCGCCGCCGCTTCGGGCCCGAATCGCTGTCGAATTACGTGATCTCCAAATGCCAGTCGGTCTCCGATCTCCTCGAAGTGGCGCTATTGCTGCAGGACGCCGGCCTTGCTGACGGCAAGTCGCTCGCCGTCGACATCGTGCCGCTGTTCGAGACGATCGACGATCTCGCGTGCTGCGGCGCGACGATGCGCGCGGCGTTCGAGCTGCCGGCGTATCGCAGGCTCGTCGCGAGCCGGAGCGATCGCCAGGAAGTGATGCTCGGCTATTCGGACAGCAACAAGGACGGCGGGTACGTCGCCTCGAGCTGGGCGATCTACTGCGCGTGCCGTGCGCTGGTGGAGGCGACGCAGGCCCACGGCGTGCGCCTGCGCCTGTTCCATGGACGCGGCGGCACGGTGGGCCGTGGCGGCGGCCCGAGCTACGACGCGATCCTCGCGCAGCCGGCAGGCAGCGTCACCAACGGATTGCGCGTGACCGAGCAGGGCGAGATCATCGCCAGCAAGTATTCCGATCCCGAGCTCGGGCGGCGCAATCTCGAGACGCTCGTCGCGGCGACGCTCGACGCGAGCCTGCTCGACGTCGAGCAGCTCGGTGATTCCGCGGAAAGTTATTTTGCCGCCATGCACGCGTTGTCGGCGCATGCGCTGGGCACTTATCGCGCGCTCGTTTACGACACGCCCGGCTTCAACGATTACTTCCGCGCGTCGACGCCGATCGCCGAGATCGCCGAGCTCAAGATCGGCAGCCGCCCGGCGTCGCGCACGGCCTCGACCCGAATCGAGGATTTGCGGGCGATTCCATGGGTATTCGGCTGGGGGCAATGCCGGCTGATGCTGCCGGGGTGGTACGGCTTCGGCTCGGCAGTCGACGCGTACTCCGTGGAAAACGCCGACGGCATCGCGCTTTTGCGCGACATGAACGCGCGCTGGCCGTTCTTTCGCGCGACGCTGTCGAACATGGGCATGGTGCTCGCGAAGACCGATCTCGCGATCGCGTCCCGCTACGCCGAGCTCGTGCCGGATGCGGCGCTGCGCGACGCGATCTTCGCGCGCATTCGCGACGAACATGCGGTGACGCTTCGCCACTATCTCGCGATCACCGGCCAGCGTGCGCTGCTCGACGACAATCCCACGCTCGCGCGCAGCATTCGCAACCGCTTTCCGTATCTCGATCCGCTGAACCACGTGCAGGTCGAGCTGCTGCGGCGCTACCGTGCGGGGGATACCGGCGCGCGCACGCAGCGTGCGATTCACCTGACGATCAACGGCCTCGCCGCCGGCTTGCGCAACAGCGGATAGCTTATAATTCGCGCCGAATCCGCGGGCTTTCGCGCATAGGGCGCGCACGAATCGAACTGCACGCGACAGCGCCGCCGATGCGCATCCTTCTTTCCAACGACGACGGCTACTTCGCGCCGGGACTCGAGCATCTCGCGGCCGCGCTCGCGCAGCACGCGGAAATCACCGTGGTCGCGCCTGAGCGCGACCGCAGCGGGGCGTCGAACTCGCTGACGCTCGATCGGCCGCTGTCGGTGCGACGGGCGCCGAACGGCTTTCTGTTCGTCAACGGAACGCCCACCGACTGCGTTCACCTCGCGGTCACCGGGCTGCTCGACGCGCTGCCCGACATGGTGATCTCGGGCATCAATCTCGGCGCGAACATGGGCGACGACACGATCTATTCGGGAACGGTCGCCGCTGCGACGGAAGGTTTCCTGCTCGGCGTGCCATCCGTCGCCATATCGCTGGCATCGAAGACGGCAGCACATTTCGAAACGGCTGCGGCAGTGGCACTTGAATTGCTCGAACGCCATCGCCGGCGCGCCGCCGGCGCGTGGCTTCTCAACGTGAACGTTCCCGATGTCGAGCGCGCGGCAATCCGCGGCTACCGCATCACGCGCCTTGGCCGCCGGCACAAGGCCGAGGATGTCGTCCGGATGCAAAGTCCGCGCGGCGAGACCGTGTACTGGGTCGGCGCAGCGGGCGCGGCGGCCGACGCAGGCGAGGGCACCGACTTCCATGCGGTGGAGAGCGGCTACGTTTCGGTCACGCCGCTGCAGATCGACCTCACCAACCGCGACCAGATGGCGGACGTGACGAAATGGCTCGATCACGCCAACGGCGGTTGACGGGGCGGCGATGACGGCGCGCGGCCGCGCAACCAGCGGTATCGGCATGACGTCCGACCGCACACGCGCGCGCATGGTCGAGCGCCTGCGCGCCGATGGCATCCGCGACGAGGTCGTCCTTTCGGCGATGAATGCCATTCCACGGCACATCTTCGTCGACGAGGCGCTGGCGATTCGCGCGTACGACGATTCGCCGCTGCCGATCGGCAACGGCCAGACGATTTCGCAGCCGTGGGTGGTCGCGCGGATGACCGAGCTGGCGCGCAACGGGCGCGCGCTCGACGGCGTGCTGGAAATCGGCACCGGATGCGGCTATCAGACCGCGGTGCTCGCACAGATCGCGAAGACCGTCTACACGGTCGAGCGCATCGGCGCGCTCGTCAACAAGGCGCGCCGGCATCTGCAGGCGCTGAAGATTCGCAACGTGCGCCTCGCGCACGGCGACGGCAGCGCCGACCTCGGCGAGGCGATCGAGGTCGACGCGATCGTGGTGAGCGCGGGTGCCACGCACGTGCCGAGTGCGCTCGTGCGCTACCTGAAGCCGGGCGGCCGCATGGTGATTCCGCTCGCGAAGAACGAGGAGACCGAGCGCGGCGTGCAACGCCTGACCGTGATCGAGAAGACCGCGGCCGGCATCCGCGAGCAGACGTTCGATACGGTAAGATTCGTCCCGCTCCTGTCCGGCCTCAGCTGAACTTTTTGCGTGGCCGACGAGTCGTTGCATCGCATGCGTCTTTTCCCGCCGTCCGCCTTGTCGAATCCCGTTGTTCGCGTCGCAGTCGCCGTCGCCTGCGTGGCAGTGCTGCTCGCGGGCTGCGCGACACGACGCCCGGTGCCCGTCGAAGACCGGACGATGGCGGGCACGCAGGCGCCCGTCGTTGTCGTACCGCCTGCCGGCTCGCCCGCCACACCTGCGGCGGCGCAGCCGGCACCCGTTCCGACTTACACGGTCAAGCGTGGCGATACGCTGCACCAGATCGCGCTCGACGCGGGTCTCGACTATCGCGAGCTCGCGGCCTGGAACAACATCGAGAACGTCAACGTGATTCGCGTCGGCCAGGTGTTGCGGCTGATCGCGCCGGGCGAAACCGCGCCGGTTGCGCAGGATCCGGTTGCTGCAGGCGCCGGTGGCGTAGTGACGACGCCGCTGCGCACGGCGTCGCCCATCATCGAATCCGGATCGGGCGCGGCAAGTGCGCCGTCGAGCGCGCCGGGTGCGCCCGCCGCGGCGGGAACGTCGGGCATTGCCGCGCAGTCCGCGGCGCGTTCGTCGGACGCATCGTTGAAAACGGGGCCGAAGGCGATCAAGGAGCCGTACTCGGATCAGGCCGTGCGCGAGCTCACGCTTGCCGCGAGCGCCGTGCCGGCGCCGACCGAAAAGCTCGCGATGGCGCAACCGGGTGGCGTGCGCAGCGAGCCTGCGCCCGCGCCCAAGGGCGACGCGAAGGCCGAGCCGTCGCCCGCCGCGTCGACCCCGTCGGCCGCGCCGTCCCCCGCGACGTCAGGCGATCCCGATCGCCTCGATTGGGCATGGCCGACGAAGGGCAAGATCATCGCCGGCTTCTCCGACACCGCGAATCTGAAGGGCATCGACATCGCCGGCACGGCGGGCCAGGCGATTCATGCGAGCGCACCGGGGCGCGTCGTCTACGCGGGTAACGGGCTGCGCGGATACGGCAAGCTCATCATCATCAAGCACAACGCGACCTACCTGTCGGCGTATGCGCATAACCGCGAGATCCTCGTGAAAGAAGGCCAGCAGGTCACGCGCGGGCAGAAGATCGCGGAGATGGGCAATACCGACGCCGACCAGGTGAAGCTGCACTTCGAGATCCGCCGGCAGGGCAAGCCGATGGACCCGGCGAAGTAC
Organism: Casimicrobiaceae bacterium; assembly: GCA_035278845.1. Lineage (GTDB taxonomy): Bacteria > Pseudomonadota > Gammaproteobacteria > Burkholderiales > Casimicrobiaceae > VBCG01. Next base: position 5,539 of record DATEIQ010000266.1, read on the forward strand.
TTGCCGCCCGCCTAACTTCCCTTGAGCGCGCGCAGCGCCGCGGGCGCCGGCAATACGTCGATCGCGCGCTCGAGCGTAGCGATCAGCGCGATCCGCTCGCTCTCGCGAGACGCGTCGCCGTAGCGCAGCGCGGCAAACGCATCGCCCATCGCGCGAAACGCGATCGCGAACTGCGGCCAGCGCGAAGCGGCGCGCTCGGCGAACGCGAGCGGCCCTTCGTGCGTATGCCGCGGCAGGCCCGCGCGCGCGAGCCTGCGGCACGCGTCGGCCCACAGCGTCAGCGCGCGTTCCTGCCGCTTGCGGCGTGCGGCGAACCATGCGAACACGCCGCCCGCCCACGCGAGCAGCGCAGCGGATGCCACGACAGCGACCTGCCAGGCGTCGAACTGATCGAGCCTCCAATCACGGAACAGCGCGCGCTGCCGGTCGCGATTGAATTGGACGACGTTGCGGCGCCATTGGTGGTTGAGCGCATCGAACGCGAGCTGCGCGCTCTTGAGCCAG
>DATEIQ010000267.1:0-3872 GCA_035278845.1 Casimicrobiaceae bacterium
CCCAGCAGCGAGGCTCGGGCAACTGCTTGCGCGCAAGCAAGCGGCTGTTGTAGGCGATGCCGAGCACGGCCGCATGCACACCGACCGCACGGAAGCCCGACCGCTCGGCCTCCTTCACCGCCCAGTCGGCCAGCTCGGGCAATCGCCGCGACCGATATTCCGCGGTCAGGCCGGCACCCGCCGCCTGCACGTGCATCCCGGCGCTGCCGGCGTACCACACGTCGTGCCGGGGATCGTCGCGCTCGGCCGCGAGCTGCGCCAGCGCGTCGCCTGGCGTCTTGACGGTGAGATTGACCTTCGTCCCCGTTTCGCGCAGATAGGCGACGGCAAGCGCCTCGCACCATGGCAACGGCACGCTGCAAACGACGTTCACCTCGCCCTGCGCGAACGCAGCCGACGCGGCGGCGAAGAGCAGCACCGCCCATGCGAAGCGCAATGACGAAGGACCCGGTCGCATTCCCCTGATCGGCCCCCTCGGGACCCGCGCCGCCTTCCCGCGCAAGCCGACGACGTCTAGAACGTGACGACGCGCCGCTCGCGCAGCGACTGCTGCATCGCGAGCGCAATGCGCGTCGCCTCGGTCGCATCGCGCAGCGTGAGCGGCGGCGCGCGATCGTCGAGCACCGCCTGCACGAACTCGGCATCCTCGCGCAGGAAGGCGTCCTCGAAGCGCTCGTAGAACGTCGGCGTGCACTCGTGGCGCACGCCATGCGCGTCGGCGATCGTCACGTGATCGAAGCGGCCATCGCCGCCGACGGTGATGCGCCCGTTAGTGCCGACGACCTCGGTCAGGCATTCGAAGCCGTGCGCCATCGTGCGCGACGCGTAGATCGTGGCGATCTCGCCGGTCGCGAATTCGCACGTCGCGACGGCGTTGTCGAAGTCCTCGAACTCGCGCAATCCCTCGTTCAGCGCGATCATCCCGCTCGAGAAGACGCGTGACGGCGAGACCGGCGCGCCGAGCATCCACCGGGCGGCGTCGATGTCGTGCACGCTCATGTCGGCGAAAATGCCGCCGCTCGACTTCGAGTAACGGACGAAGTACCCGCTCGGGTCGTGCTTGTCGAGCGTATGCGAGCGCACCATCAGCGGCCGGCCGATGTGTCCCTGCCGGATACGCGCGTGAGCGTGCCGGAAGCTGGTATCGAAGCGGCGCACGAAGCCGATCATCACCTTGAGATCCGGCTGCAGCGCGGCCTCGGCCTCGACGCGCTGGCATTCGGCAACGTCGAGCGACAACGGTTTTTCCGAGAACACATGCTTGCGCGCGCGCAGCGCATCGACGATCTGCTGCGCATGCAGCGTCGTCGGCGTGACGATGAACACGGCTTCGAGGTCCGGCTGCGCGAGCATCGCCGCGTAGTCGGCGTAGCAATGCGCGACGCCGAGATGCCGCTCGGCCCAGCCAAGCTCGTCGGCGCTCGGATCGCACGCCGCGACGAGCTCCGCGTTAGGCACGCGGCGTGCGAGGTTTTCCGCATGCCGGCGTCCCATCCGGCCGAGTCCGACGATGCCGACGCGCAATCTCATAATTCCACGATCCTCTTTTCGCGCCACGACGTCGTCGCGGCCTCGGCGAGCGCGAGCGCCTTGACGCCGTCGTCGATCGACGTACGCGGCGCGGCGCGCCCGGCCAGCACGTCGAAGAAATGCGCCATCTCGGCTGCGTAGGCCGCGCGATAGCGCTCGAGGAAGAAATGCTCCGGCTTGTCGGCCGCCACCGCATCGGACGACCACAGCATCACTTCCGTCGGCCGGTGATTGCCGGCCTGCAGCATGCCGCGGCTGCCGATCACCTCGAATCGCTGGTCATAACCGTAGGCCGCACGGCGAATCGTGTTGATCTGCGCAAGCCGGCCGCGCCGCGTGCGGATCGTGACCGCCGTCGCGTCGATGTCGCCCGCCGCCTCGATGCCAGGATCGGTGAGGCAGCTTCCGGTTGCGTAGACGCTGTCCGCCTCGTCGCCGAGAATCCAGCGGAAGATGTCGAAGTCGTGAATCAGCATGTCCTTGAAGATGCCGCCGGACCGCTTGATGTAGTCGACGGGCGGTGCACCCGGATCGCGACTCGTCACGACCAGCATCTCCGGCTCGCCGATGTCGCCCGCGTCGAGCCGCGATTTCAGCGCGGCGAACGTCGGATCGTAGCGGCGCTGGAAGCCGATCAGGCAGGTGACACCCGCCGCCTTGACAGCCTCGGCGCACGCACGCGCGCGATCCAGTGCGAGATCCACGGGCTTTTCGCAGAAGATCGCCTTGCGCGCCTTCGCCGCACGCTGAATGAAATCGGCGTGGGTGTCGGTCGAGGAGCCGATGACGACCGCGCCCACGCTCGTGTCGCCGAATGCCGTATCGGCGGAAGCGGCCTGCGCGCCGTACTGCTGGGCGAGCTTGGCCACCGCCTTGTCATCGACGTCGACGACGTATTTGAGCCGGGCGCCGGGCTGGCGCGCGACGTTGCCCGCGTGGATCGTGCCGATGCGTCCTGCGCCGAAGAGTGCGACGTCGATCATGTCAAGGTTCCGTGTCGGAAGTGCAACCCCCCGGTGTCGGAGGTGCAGCCAGCATCCATTCGTGCGCCGGGTCGTTTTTGAAATGCCATTCGCGCCGCGGCCCCGCCATCACGTTCAGATAATAGGATTCGTAGCCGTACGGCACAACGACCGGATGATAGCCGCGCGGAACCATGACGACGTCTCGGTCCTCGACGGCGAGCGATTCGTCGAGCGAGCGGTCGTCGGTGTACACGCGCTGGAACGCGAAGCCCTGCGCCGGCTGCAGCCGGTGATAGTACGTCTCCTCGAGCGCGCTTTCCTCAGGCAGGCTGTCGGTGTCGTGCTTGTGCGGCGGATAGCTCGACGAATGCCCGCTTGGCGTGCGCACCTCGACGACGAGCAAATGCAGCGCCGGCTCGGTCTGCGGCAGGATGTCGCACACGAAGCGCTGGTTGAGCCCGCTGCCGCGCGCGAAGCGCTTCATCTGCGAAGGCTCGATGAGTCGCGCCGCCGTCGTCCCCGGTCCCGGCGCGCTGGCAATGCCGATCTCCGCATCGGTGTGCGCCCGCACGGCGATCCGCTCGCCACGCGGCACGTACAAAGCGTACGGCGAGGTCCCGTCGAAAACGTCGCGCCGCTCGCCGATCTCGTCCCATCGCGTGCCGTCCTGCTCGATGCTCACGGTACCGCCCAGCACGACGACGCACACCTCGCAACCCGCGCGGTCGAACGTCGCCTTCTCCCCGGATGCCAGACGGTGCGCGGAAAATCCGACATAGCGCCAGCCGGCCGAGCGGGGCGTCACTTCGACGATGTCGCGGCCTTCGTGCCGCGCCTTGACGAGCAGGCTCACCGGATTCTCCGTTTCACGATCGCGGATCAGGACCGGATCTCCGCTTCACGACCCAAACCCCGTTCATATCACGCTCACGCCCGGCCGGCGTCGCGCACGAGTCGCGCGAGATGGCGATAACCCATGTCCGCGTAGCGGTACGCAGGCGCGACTACCGGATCCTGCTCCGCTTCGACGACGAGCCAGCCGCGATAGCCCACGCGATGCAGGATCCCGATCAGCGAGGGAAAATCGACCGCGCCGTCGCCCGGCACGGTGAACGCGCCGTTGATCACCGCCTCGAGGAAGCTCCAGTCGCGATTGCGCGCCATCGCGATGACCTCGGGCCGCACGTCCTTGCAGTGCACGTGGCACACGCGCGCGGCATATCGGTCGAGCATCGCGACCGCATTGCCGCCCGCAAACGTCATGTGGCCGCTGTCGAACAGCAGTCCCATCGCGTCGCCCGCATTGTCGAGCAGCCGATCGACGTCAGCCGGCGTCTCGACGTACGCGCCCATGTGATGGTGGTACGCGAGGCGCAC
>DATEIQ010000268.1:0-32532 GCA_035278845.1 Casimicrobiaceae bacterium
GGAACGGCTGCGCGATCGCGTCGAGCAGCTTCTGCGCGATGCGGCCGAGCACCTGCGGCTCGTCGAAATCCTCGACGATCACCATGAATTCGTCGCCGCTCAAACGTGCGAGCAGATCGGTCTCGCGCAGCGCCTCGGAGAGCGCCTGCGTCACGTGCTTCAGCAACTCGTCGCCGATGCGGTGGCCGAGGGTGTCGTTGACGTTCTTGAACCGGTCGAGGTCGATGAACAGCACGCCCACGCGGCGGCCGTTGCGGCGCGCCTGCGCGATCGCCTGCGTCAGCCGCTCGTTCAGCATCAGGCGGTTGGGCAGCCCGGTCAGCGCGTCGCGCGTCGCCATGTACTGCAGCCGCTCCTCGGCCTGAATCCGCGAGCTCACGTCCTGCACGAACGACAGGATCGACACGACCTCGCCGTCGCCGTCGAGCAGCGCCGAGTGGTACCACTCGCACGAGATCGTGTTGCCGTCCTTGCGGTAATTGGACGTGAGCGCCGTCTCGCGCGGCTCGCGCCCCGACAGCAGGCGCTTCACGAGGTCTTCCATGTCCTCCGCGCCGCCTTTGTGCAGCAGCGGGTTGCGGGTGATCGGCATGCCGAGCACCTCGTCGGCGCTCCAGCCGAAGATCACCTCGGCCTGCGGCGACCAGCGCACGAGCTTGAGCTCGCGGTCCCATTCCAGCACCGCGAGCGGCGTGTTGCCGATGTGCGACGACAGCATCCAGTTCGCGCGGCGCAGCGCATCCTGGTTGTTCTTCTGGTCGTCGATGTCGGTGTGCACCGCGTAGATGCCGATGACGTTGCCTTCGTTGTCGCGGTGCGGCGCGTAGTGCACGGCCTCCCACTGCAGCTCGCCCGACGGTTGCGGCAGCCGCAACTCGGTCGACACCACCTCGCCGTTCAGCACACGGTCGAGCAGCGGCTTCAGCGATTCGAAACGCGGCGCGCCTGCGACGTCAGTAATCAGCCTGCCGGTCAAATCGTTGCGGCTCGCGCCGAGCCAGCGCTCGTTGTGGCCGTTCAGGAAGCGATAGCGGTAGTCGCGGTCGATGTAGGAGACGCGCGCCGGAACGTTGTCCATGATGAGCCGCAGCTCGCCTTCAGACGCCTTCAATGCCTCCTGCGCCTGCTTGAGCCCGTGGATGTCGTTCATCAGCACGAACGCGCCGTGCACCTCGCCGGACGGACCGGCGTCGGGCACCACGCGAATCGTCATCCAGCGGCGCGCGCCGTTCGCACCAGGCACGAGCCGGTCGAACGCCGTCGATTCGCCGTGCAGCGCGCGCGAGAGCATCGCCTGCGCGCTTTCGTAGATGCCCTGGCCCACGACATCGCGAAGCCGAAGGTAGCCCACCTGCTCGACGGTCAGCCCGAAGTACTGCAGGAACGTGCGGTTGACGTAGTGGCAGCGCTCGTCGCGATCGATGTATGCGACGGGTGCCGGTACGCCGTCCATGATCGCGCGCAACTGCGATTCGCGCGCCGCCAATGCGTCCTGCGCGAGCTTGAGGTCGGTGATGTCGTGGCCGACGACGTATTCGCCGCGGACGGTGCCGTCGAGATTGAGGTCGGGCACGCAGCGCGCCCGAATCCAGCGCGTGCGGCCGACGACGTCGATCACGACGCGCTCGTAAATCTGCGCCTCTGCACGCACTGGCCGGTCGCGCTCGGGCGTCAGCAGCTGCGAACCTTCGATGCCCTGCACCTCTTCCGGCTTCTTGCCGAGCACCTGCTCGCGCCCGAGGCCGTACAAGTCGAGGAAGGCCTCGTTGACGAATACGTAGCGCCGCTCCGCGTCGAGATAGACGACCGGCTCGGGAATGTTGTCGGTGAAAAGCCGTAGCTGCTTCTCGCGCGCGGCGAGTGCCTGCTCCGTCTGCTTGAGATCGTGGATGTCGTACTCGGTGCAGTAGAGCCCGCGCACCTTCCCCGTCGAGTCGAGATCGGGCGCCATCCGCCCGTGCATCCACCGCCGCTGCCCGTTCGCGTTCTGGCCGATGCGCTCGTACTCGACGTGCTCGCCCGCCTGTGCACGCTTCAGCACCGGGCGCAGGAACGCGGCGACATCCGACGCCATCACCTCGAACGGCGTCTTGCCGTAGATCTCGTCCTGCGGCTTGCACACCCAATTCGCAAACGCCTGGTTGACGAACGTGTAGTGCAGGCTCTTGTCGAGATACGCGATCGGGCCCGGGATGTTGTCGGCGAACAGCCGCAGCTGCGACTGCTGCGACTTGAGCGCGTCGCGGACGCGCACGTCGTCTTCGATGTCGTTCCACACGACGAACGTGCCGCCGACGCGGCCGCCCATCTCGCGATCGGGGAACAGCGTGACGCGCACCCAGCGCAGTTCGCCCGATGCACGCCGCTCGCGTCGCTCATACGAGACGGTTGCCCCGGCGAACGCGCGCTCGATGTAGCTCTGCATCTCGGTGAGCGCGTCGGACGGCAGGAAATCGGCGAGCGAATGCCCGAGCAGATCGTCCGCAGCAACACCGATCCAGTCGGCGAACGGCTTGTTCGCGAAGCGCAGCCGAAGCTGGCGGTCGAAGTGCAGGATCGGCAAGCCGACGCTGTCGGTGACGAGCCGCAGCCGGTGCTCGCGCTGACCCGCTTCCAACTCGAGCCGCTTCAGGTGATCGACGTCGCTGTACGTAGCGAGGAAGCCGCGGATGTGACCCTGCTGGTTGCGATCGGGGTAATAGTCGACGCGCATCCACAGCGGCGGGCGGCCGGGAAGCGCGATCTGCCATTCGTAGCCGGTCTTTTCCCCCCCGAGCGCGGCGTCGATGTACGCGCGGTAAAGCTGGTAGCTCTCGCGGCCGATGACTTCGATGATTTCGCGGCCGAGGACCTCGTCGGCGCGTTTGCCGAACCACTCGAGCAGCGCCTTGTTGACGAACCGATAGCGCTGGTTGCGATCGACGTAGGCGATCGGCGTGCCGAGCGCGTTCAGCTTGCGCTGCGACAGCGAGAGCAAAGCCGTCCCGCGATCGATGCCGAGCGAATCGCCTACCGTCGCCGGCATCGGCGCCAGGTCAAGGCGGCTGATCGATCGGGACAGGGCCATTCGGCTCGTTATCCTGCGGTTCTCGGCGCCGAGGCGTCGGGCGGCTGCCGCCCGGACCGGTCGCAGGTACCGGCAATGCGCCATCCGCGCCTCATGCCTCGCGTGACGGACTGAAAAGCAAGGATTGGGCCCGGCCTTGGGCCAGCTACCCCTGCCCGCTTTGGCCCGACTCGAGCGGCCCCGGTTACAATCCGCGTCACCAAAAAACGCCGGACGGCAGGCGCCGAACCGGCCGCGATCGTGCCCCGAGCGGGCGCGGCTGTGGTGATCGTTCCCTGTTTTTCCCGCGAGACACCGATGCTGCAGAGCTTTCCTCCGCGCCGTGCGTGCGCACGCCTTTTTCCGTTGTTGGCCATGGTCTTCCTGCCGGCGGTTGCGGGCGCCGCTGCCGCGAGCCTTCCCGAGCCACCCGCGGTCGGCCCGGTCCCGATCGACTTCATCCTCTTCGCATTGACGCTGATCGGCGTCGCGCTGTTTCATCATCACACGCTGAAGGTCGCAGTGATCGGCCTTGCCGTCATCACGCTCTTCAAGATCCTGTTCTCGCCGTTTGCCGAAGGCGCGGGCGTCGCCGGATTGATCGCACATCTCGGGCACGAGTGGGTGCTGCTCGCCAACCTGCTCGGATTGCTGCTCGGCTTCGCGTTGCTGTCGAAGCACTTCGAAGCCAGCAACGTGCCCGCATGGCTGCCACGGCTTTTGCCGGACGACTGGAAGGGCGGCTTCGTGCTGCTCGTGATGATCTTCGTGCTGTCGTCGTTCCTCGACAACATCGCCGCGGCGCTGATCGGCGGCACGATCGCCGGCGTCGTGTTCCGTCGCAAGGTGCACATCGGCTACCTCGCCGCCATCGTCGCCGCCTCCAACGCCGGAGGGTCCGGGAGCGTGGTCGGCGACACGACGACGACGATGATGTGGATCGACGGCATCTCGCCGCTTTCGGTGCTCGAGGCATACATCGCCGCGATCATCGCGATGGCGATCTTCGGCATCCCCGCGTCGATGCAGCAGCAGCGCTATTCGCCGATCATCAAGGATACCGGCAAGAGCGTGCGCATCGACGGCGCGCGCGTGTTCGTCGTCGCCGCGATCCTCGTGACGGCCATCGTCGTCAACGTCATCGTCAACATCGAATTCAACGAATACTCCGACCGCTTTCCGTTCATCGGCGCCGCCGTCTGGCTCGCGCTGCTGCTGTGCGTGCCGCTACGCAGCCCCGAGTGGAGCGAGCTGCCCGGCGCGTTCAAGGGCTCGATGTTCCTGCTTTCGCTCGTACTTGCGGCGTCGATGATGCCGGTACACAAGCTGCCTGACGCTTCGTGGCAGGCGGCGCTCGGACTCGGCTTCGTATCGGCGGTGTTCGACAACATTCCGCTGACGGCGCTCGCGCTCAAGCAGGGCGGTTACGACTGGGGCTACGTCGCGTTTGCCGTGGGCTTCGGCGGGTCGATGATCTGGTTCGGCTCGTCGGCAGGGGTTGCACTCACCAACATGTTTCCGGAAGGCAAGTCGGTGTTCGCGTGGCTGCGCTCGGGATGGCACGTCGCGCTCGCATACGTCATCGGGTTCACGGTGATGCTCACGATGCACGGCTGGGTGCCCGACGAGCCGCATCGGCATGCGCCGGCAGGTACACCCGTCGCCACCAGTCCCGCGCCGAAGTAGGACGCCGCCGACGCAGCGACGCGCGCCGCGCCGATGGGCTGCCCGCGCCGTCGGCGCTTAGCATCGGGGATGTGCGGCGCACCTTCGCCTTCGGGGTCAGAGCAACAAGTCGACTTGTTGCTCTGACCCCGAAGTGGTGCGGCGCAGTTCTTTGGAGATCATCTGATGCGAACAATGCACACACTACTCGCGGTGGGGCTGCTCACCGCCAGCGCCGCGGCCTCGGCGGCGGAGATCACGCTGTACTCGCGTGACAACTTCAGCGGCAAGCGCCTGAATGCGAACGATACGATCGTCAATCTCGGGAACAGCGGATTCAACGACCGCGCGACGTCGGTGATCGTCCGTGATGGTGCATGGCAGCTTTGCGACGACGCGTATTTCCGCGGCCGATGTGTCACGCTGCAGCCGGGACGCTACTCGTCGCTGCGCCAGATTGGACTGAACAACCGCATCTCGTCCGTGCGCGAGCTGGGCCATTGGGGCCCGCCTCCTTCGCAGGGCGGCGGCGGCTGGGGCGGCGGCGCGCGGGCGGTCCTCTATTCCAATCCGGACTTCCGTGGCGATCGGTACGTCGTCGACAACAACACGCTGCCTGACCTCGCGAACACCGGCTTCAACGATCGCGCGCAGTCGCTGCGCGTCGAGCGCGGCTACTGGATCTTCTGCAGCGATGCCGGCTTCCAGGGTACGTGCCGCACGTTCGGGCCGGGCAGCTATGCGAACCTGGGATGGGGACTCGACAACAAGGTCTCGTCGGGCCGTAGAATCTCGAACGACTATCCGTACGACAAGCCGCCGCGCTGGAGCCAGCGCTAGCGGGCCAGCAGGGCTTTATGAAGCGCTGAACATGCCGATCGTCGACGACATCGCCGGCCTGCGTCGCATTCTTGCGCGCTCGCGCACGCTGGCGGTCGTCGGCCTGTCGGCGCAGTGGTACCGGCCGAGCTTCTTCGCGGCCAAATACATGCAGGACCATGGCTACCGGATCGTTCCGGTGAACCCGCGCTACGACGAGGTGCTGGGGCAGAAATGCTATCCGGACCTGCGATCGGTACCGCATCCGGTCGATCTCGTCGACTGCTTTCGTAAAGCCTCGGACATCCCGCCGATCGCCGAGGACGCGATCGCGATCGGCGCGAAAGTGCTGTGGTTGCAGCTCGGCATCGTCAACGAGGCGGCGGCGCAGCGCGCCGTCGCGGCCGGGCTCGACGTGGTGATGAACCGCTGCGTGAAGATCGAGCACGCGCGCATTCTCGGCGGGCTCAACTGGGCGGGCGTGAACACGGGCGTTATTTCGTCCCGACGTCCGGCTTCCTGAAACGCGGGCTCCGTCCAACCGAGGCAGACTGATCGGTCCTCGCCTGGTGGTTGCGGTGATGCCATTTTTATGGCATCTTTGTGCCATGCGAACCACCATTGATGCCGCCGGCCGAATCGTCGTCCCGAAGGCGCTGCGCCAATCGCTAGGACTCGAGCCCGGGCAAACGCTGGAAATTCGCGCTGGCGATGGTCGCCTCGAGATCGAAGTCGCGCCCACGCCGATGCGTCTGGTGAAGCGGGGAAAGGGCGTCGTTGCCGTCCCTGAAGGCAAGCTCCCGGTGCTCAGCGCCGAAACCGTACGCGAAACGCTCGAACGTGTCCGCCGTTGAGAGCAGCGGATACCAGTGTCGTCATCGCAGCTTTTGCTTCCTGGCACGACACCCATGACCAGGCAAGGCGTGCATTGGACGGCGGCCTTCGGCTGATCGAGCATTGCGCGCTCGAAGCCTACTCGGTGCTCACGCGCCTGCCAGCGCCGCATCGGGCCGCTGGCACCGTCGTGCTTGAATTCGTGCAAGCGCGTTTCCCGCAACCGTTCCTACGACTCGCCGCGCCCGCTTACCGGGAATTCGTGCTTGGCCTCGCTGAAGCAGGCATTGCCGGCGGTGCCGCGTACGATGCGCTGATCGCGGCGACGGCTGCGCGCTCCAATGCCGAGCTCGTGACCTGTGACCGGCGCGCCCTGTCGATTTACGAGCGCTACGGCGTCCGAACGCGGATTCTTTCATAATCGGGGCTTGCCCCGACCGCGTCCGCGCGGATATCCCCATGCCCGACCGCACGTTCGGCTTCGACACGCTGTGCCTGCACGCCGGGCAGATCCCGGACGCGCAAACGGGCGCACGTGCGTTGCCGATCTATCAGACGACGTCGTTCGTGTTCGACGACGCCGATCACGCCGCGTCGCTCTTCAACCTTCAAACGTTCGGCAACGTCTACTCGCGGATATCGAATCCGACCGTGGCCGCACTCGAGGAGCGCGTGGCTGCGCTCGAAGGCGGTCGCGCGGCGCTTGCCGCCGCGACGGGGATGGCAGCACAAATGCTCGTCTTCCTCACGCTCGCGCGCGCCGGCGACCATATCGTCGCGGCGCGGACGCTCTACGGAGGCTCTTACTCGCAGCTCGCGGTGACGCTCGACCAGCTTGGCATCGAAACGACGTTCGTCGACGCCGACGATCCGGATAGCTTCAGGCGGGCGCTGCGACCCGCGACGAAGTGCCTGTACGCCGAGACGATCGGCAATCCGCAGCTCAACGTGCCCGACATTGGCGCGCTCGCCGACATCGCGCACGAAGCGGGCGTGCCGCTGGTCATCGACAACACGCTCGCATCGCCTTACCTGTGCCGGCCGTTCGAGCACGGCGCCGACCTCGTCGTCCATTCGCTCACCAAGTACCTCGGCGGACACGGCACGACGATGGGCGGAATCCTCGTCGAGTCGGGCAAGTTCCTGTGGGACAACGGCAAGTTTCCGCAGATGACCGAGCCGTCGCGCGGTTATCACGGCGTGATCTTCCATGAGACGTTCGGCGACTTCGGCTTCACGATGAAGGCGCGGATGGAGACGATGCGCACGCTCGGGCCGACGCTCTCCCCGCTGTCCGCGTTTCTTCTCCTGCAGGGCATCGAAACGCTGCATCTGCGAATGCCACGCCATAGCGAGTCGGCGCTTGCCGTTGCACAGCATCTCGCGCGCCATCCGGCCGTCGAATGGGTCAACTATCCGCTGCTTCCCGGGAATCCCGCGTTCGAGATGGCGCAGCGTTACCTGCCGCGCGGTGCCGGCGGCATTCTCACGTTCGGCGTGAAGGGCGGCGCGGCGGCGGGCGTTCGCTGCATCGAGGCGGTGCAGTTCCTGTCGCACCTTGCGAATATCGGTGACGCCAAGTCGCTGATCATTCATCCGGCGTCGACCACGCATCGCCAGCTCGACGAAAACGAGCAACGCGCGGCCGGCGTCTCGCCCGAGATGATCCGGCTTTCGATCGGCCTCGAATCCCTCGACGACATCCTGTGGGATCTCGACAACGCGCTCGCGCAATCGCAACTCTGAAGGGGATCCCACGATGAATCGCCACGCGGCCGCCTGCCGGCCATGAACCGCTACGCAGCCATCCCCTGGCCGTGGGCCGCACTCTTCCTGTGCATCGCGCTGGTCGCACAGGAATTCCTCCTTCGAACGTTCGGTGCGCAGCCGCCGCTTTCGCAATCCGTTTATCGCATCTCGATCATGACGCTCGGCGTGGCGTCGCTTGCGCTGATCCTGCTGCCGCGCCGGCGACCGGCGTACCTGCTGGGCTTTCTCGTCTGCGCGGGCCTGATGGCCTGGGCGCTGTGGCTGCAGTATGGAGAAGGGCTCGAGCCATGCCCCCTCTGCATGTTCCAGCGCGTTGCCGTGTCCGCCGTCGGCATCGTGTTTCTCGCCGCGGCGATCCACGATCCCGGGCGCGCCGGTGCGGCGGTGTACGCGATGCTCACGATCCTCCTGGCCGGCGCGGGCGCGGCATTCGCCGGTCGCCAAATCTGGCTGCAGTCGCTGCCGAAGGACCAGGTGCCCGCGTGCGGCATGGGCATCGGCTACATGATGGACACGATGACGATCACCGACGTCATCCGGCGCGTGCTCGAAGGCAGCGGCGAATGCGCGGAAAAAGGCTGGGTGTTCCTCGGGCTTTCGATCGCCGGATGGACGTTCGTGTTCTTCGCGAGCATGATCGCTGCGGCGATCGCGCTGATTCGCCGCGATTAGCAGACTGTGAACCAGGGCATCGCGAATACGAACGCGGTTCAAACGTCCCGAATTACTTGAGCACCTCGTCGCGCTGGCGTATGTGCGCGATCTGCTCCGCGCGCAGGCGCTCGAATCCCTCCGCCAGTCCCTCCTCCAGAATTTTCGCCATCTGCGCCGCCGATTGCAGGCGCGGCACGAACACGAAATCGGCGCCGGCGTCGTAGAGCTCGAGCGCGGCTGTCGTGCGATTCGCCGTGACCACGACGCTGGCATGCGGGCACAGCCTGCGCGCCTGTTGCAGCAGGCGCAGGTTGCTCGTTCCCTTGAGGATCGTGTCGGGAATCGTCGACACGACGAGCTTCGCGTCGTGCACTTCCGCGTGATGCAGCGTCTGCATGCTCGCGACGTCGCCATACTTGCACGCGATGCCGCGGCGCTTGAGCTCCGCATGCACGTCCGGATTGAAGTCGATCACCAGCAAGCGCTCGAGCATCGGATGGCGCGCCATCTCGTATTCGTGAACGAGCGCGCTCGCCTCGGTGAAAAAGCCCAGCAGCACGACGTCCTTGGCAACGGCGCCGGGCGCCGTCGCGACAGGCGTGCCTTCGTCCAGGTCCTTGACGCCCGCCCTGACGAGCCATCCGGACAACCGCTCCTGCAGCGGATGGCTGTACCCGATCATGTACGTGGACGCGACCGACGTGAACGCGAACACGAAGATCAGCAGGCTCACCGTCTTCTGGTCGATGTGCTGGTAACCGAGACCGATCGCCGCGATCACCATCGCGAACTCGCTCATCTGCGCGAGATTGATCGCGGGCAGCAGGCTCGCACGGTGGCCCTGCCGCAGCGCGCGCAGGATCGGAAAGACGACGACGAGGCGGCTGGCAACCAAAAATGCCGAGGCCAGCAGCGCCATGCCGAGCAGCTCCGCCGTCGGCATCGGAATCCGCATGCCGAGCGCCACGAAGAACAGCGTGACGAAGAAATCGCGAATGCTGATCACCTTCGCCACGACGTCGAGGTTGTAGGGGAACGTCGAGATCGCAACGCCGGCGATCAGCGCCCCCATCTCGCGTGACAGGCCGGCGGCATTCGCTGCCGCGCAGACGATGAAGCACCATGCGAGCGACCCGATCAGGACCAGCTCGGGCAGCTTCGCCACCGAGCGGAAGAGTCGCGGCAGCACCGTCTTGCTGATCACCAGCGTGACGGCGACGAGCAGCGCGCCGCTGACCAGCGAGCCGAGCAGCTTGCCGAACTGCGGATCCAGCAGGTTAGGCTGGATGCCGAGGACGACGATGGCCCACACGTCCTGGAAGATCAGCACGCCGAGCGTGATCCGCCCGGGCAGCGTGTCGAGCTCGAACTTGTCGTACAGCAGCTTGACGACGATCATCGTGCTGCTGATCGCGAGGCACACGGCGAGATAGAGCAGGCCGAAATCGCCGCCGCTCATGCGGAACCCGAACGGCAGGAAGAACGCGAGGCCGAGCGCGACGCACAGCGGAAACTGCAGAACTCCGGTCACCAGCACCGGCCTGCCCGCGGCCAGCAGCTTCTTGAGGTCGAGCTCGAGCCCGATGATGAAGAGCAGGAGGATCAGCCCGATCTCCGACACCGTCTCGATGCTCGCTTCGTCGCTGATCAGGCCGAAGCCGATCTGCGGTCCGATCAGAACGCCGGCGAGCAGGTACGCGAGCAGCAGCGGCTGGCGCAGCCAGTTGCCGACGAACGCGAGTCCAGCCGCGACGGAAATGGAAATCCCGACGCTCGACAACAGATCGACGTGCTCCCCCACGAATGCTCCCTCTTGCGGCGCCGTGCGCGGCTGCCGGCTGCCTTCATAAACGATATCTGCTGCCGTTGTAAAGCGCGCCCGCCGGCCGTAGCAGCGCGCGAGGCGGACTGCTAGGCTATGCGGGTGCCCCGTTTCTCACCTCCGTGTCCCACGTGATCGCGAACCGGTACGACGCGGTGGTCGTTGGCGCCGGCCCCGCCGGATCGTCGGCCGCCGTCGTTCTCGCCACTTCGGGCCTGCGCGTCGCGCTCGTCGACAAGGCGCATTTTCCGCGCGACAAGCTTTGCGGCGGCTTGCTGAGCGAACGCTGCATCGGCGAGATCCGCGCGTCGTTCGGCCCGCAGTGCGCTGCGCCGATCGAGGTCACGACTTACGGCGCGGTGATCTTCGATCGCGACCGGCCCGTCGTTTGCGTCGGCCACTACAAGCCATTGCATTTCACGTCGCGCCGAACATTCGACGCGCACCTCGTGTCTGTCGCAGCGGAGCGCGGCGCCGACGTCCTCGCGGGGAGCGCGGTGACCTCCGTCGATTTTGCGTCCGGCACGGTTCGTCTCGGCGACGGACGCGAGCTGTACACGTCATTCGTCGTCGGCGCGGATGGCGCTGGCAGCCGCATCCGCAAGCTGCTCGGCATTGCGATCGATCGCGACGATTTCGCCGTGGGGCTGGAGGCCGAGGTCGCGCGCGATTCGGTCGGTCGTGACGTCACGAACCCCGAAGCGTATTTCGGCATCGCCGAATGGGGCTACGGATGGGTTTTCCCCAAGCGCGACACGCTGACCGTCGGCATCGGCGGGCTCGCCAATCGCAACGCCGACCTGCGCGCGCGCTACCGCGAGCTCGCGCTTGCAGCGTTCGGTCGCGTGCCGTCGGAGCCGCTTTGCGGCAGCCCGATTCCCTTCGGCAATTTCGTCGGCATGCCCGGCCGGGGCTCGGCTTTGCTCGTCGGCGACGCGGCCGGACTCGTCGAGCCGCTGACCGGCGAGGGCATCGCGTTCGCGATTCAAAGCGGCCGCTACGCCGCGCAGGCAATCGTGGAGGCGGCGCGCATCCAGACGCCGGAGCGCGCGCTGGCGCTCTACGACGCCAATTATCGGACGATCACGCGGGCGTTTCGTGATGTGCGCCTGCTGCGCCAGCTCGTGTTCTCGCGAGTGACGCGGCGCGCGTTCCTGCGCGCGCTCGAAGGCAACGAGCGGCTCGTGCGCAGCCACATGGACGTGCTCGCGGCGGACACCGAGTACCGCGACTATGCGCGACTCGTTTTGACGCAGACCGTTCGGCACCTGTCGCGGCTCGCGCGCCGCGCGGCTACCTGGGCGCCATCCGGATCGCGCCGTCGAGCCTGATCACTTCGCCGTTCAGCATCGCGTTACCGACGATCTCGCGCACGAGCGACGCGAATTCCGCGGGTCGGCCGAGCCGCGGCGGGAACGGCACCATCTTGCCCAGCGCATCCTGCACTTCAGGCGTCAGACTCGCCATCATCGGCGTTTCGAAAATCCCGGGCGCGATTGTCATCACGCGAATGCCGGAGCGCGCGAGCTCGCGCGCGATCGGCAGCGTCATCCCCACGACGCCGGCCTTGGATGCGCTGTAGGCTGCTTGTCCGATCTGGCCGTCGAACGCGGCGACCGACGCCGTGTTGACGATAACGCCGCGCTCGCCGCCAGCGTTCGGCTGATTCTTCGCCATTGCGTCGGCCGCAAGGCGCAGCAGGTTGAACGTGCCGATCAGGTTGATGTTCACCGCGCGTGCAAAGCCCGCGAGCGTATGCGGGCCTTCCTTGCCGACCACCTTCTCGCCGTGAACGATGCCGGCGCAATTGACGAGGCCGTGCACGGCGCCGAATGCGGTGAGCGCCGCCGCGACGGCCGCCTTGCCGCTCGCCTCGTCCGTGACGTCGGTGCGCGCGAACCGGGCGGCACTGCCGAGCTCGTCGGCCAGTGCGCTGCCTTCGGCGTCCTTCAGGTCCGCGACGACGACGTGCCCGCCGCCCTCGACGACCATGCGTGCCGTGGCCGCGCCGAGACCCGACGCGCCGCCGGTGACGATGAACGTGCTGTTGCAAATATCCATGCATGTCTCCGCGTTGGTGCTGGCCGCCCCTGCTCGCTGTCTGCGTTGCTCGCGGAAGCCGATCGGAATCCGTCGCCGGCCTACGTGTTCGACGGCGTCGTCTTCACCACCGACAGCGCGGTTGCGATGAAGCCTGCGATGTCGGCCACGTTCGCCGGCAGGATCAGCGTATTCGTCGTCTTCGCGAGGTTGCCGAACTGCGCGATGTATTCCTCGGCGACGCGCAGATTGACAGCTTGCACGCCGCCGGGTGCTCCGATCGACTCGGCGATCTGCCGAATCGCCTTCGCCGTCGCTTCCGCCTTTACCAGCGTCGCAGTGGCCTCGCCCTGCGCGGTGTTGATCTCCGACTGCTTTTCGCCTTCCGATTGCGCGATCGCCGCCTCGCGCGCGCCCTGCGCGATGTTGATCTGCTCCTGCCGCCGGCCCTCGGACGTCGCGATGACGGCCCGCTTCTCGCGCTCCGCCGTGATCTGTGCCTGCATCGCGCGCAGGATTTCCGTAGGCGGCGTCAAATCCTTGATCTCGTAACGGAGCACCTTGACGCCCCAGTTCGGCGCAGCGTCGTCGAGCGCGGACACGACGGCCGTGTTGATCTGGTCGCGCTCCTCGAACGTGCGATCGAGCTCCATCCGTCCGATGACGCTGCGCAGCGTCGTCTGCGCGAGCTGCGTGATCGCGAGCAGGTAGTTCGTCGAGCCGTACGACGCGAGCCGCGGATCGGTGACCTGAAAGTACAGGATGCCGTCCACCTGCAGTTGCGTGTTGTCCTTGGTGATGCAGACCTGCGGCGCCACGTCGAGCGGCGTCTCGCGCAGGTCGTGCCGGTAGGCGACGCGGTCGACGAACGGAAGCACGAAATTGAGCCCCGGCGCGAGCACCGCATGGAACCGGCCGAGGCGCTCGACGACCCACGCGCGCTGCTGCGGAACGACACGGATCGCCTTGACGACGCCGATCAGGATGACGACGAAGATCGCAAGCGTGACGAGCGAATACCCGGACGGCATTAGTTTCCCCCCTTGTCGCGGCGTGCGCCGCTTGTCGACCGATGCGATGTCACGGCCGCTCGGCGCCGAGCACGAGCGTCGAGCCGCGCGTCGCCACAATGTACATCGTGTCGCGCCGCGGCGTTTGCGCGCTCGCGAGCTCGCCGTTCCAGCGCGTGCCGCGGTAGACGACGCGCGCGGTGCCATCCGGCTGCCACGCTTCGACGCGCACGCTCTGGCCGACGTCGAGGCCGGCGAGCTGCGGTGGATCGCCTCGTCGGCTGCGCCAGCGATTGGCGACCATGATTCCGGCAATCGCGAGCACCCCTGCGATCAACAGTTGCATCGGCATCGTTGCGCCGAACCAGGCCGCGAGTCCGCCGAACGCGAACGCGATGCCGAGGGCGAGCAGGTAGAACGTCCCGGTGACGAGCTCGGCACCGACCAGGATCGTCGCCACGATCCACCACAGCCAGTAATCGCTCATCCGGCCTCCTCCCGATCGCTCTTTTGAACGCGAAGGATAAGGCACTCGGCAAGGGCCAAGTGCGCTATAATTTATCGTTTGTTATCAAAAGTTTCCGTGGACCGCCGACGGCGGCTCCGCGCATTCGTCGAACATGCCGATCTACGAATACCGATGCAGCGCGTGCGGGCACGAGCTCGAGGCCCTGCAGAAGCTCCGCGACGCACCGCTCACCGATTGCCCTTCCTGCGGCCAATCGGAATTGCGCAAGCAGGTTTCGGCGGCCGGATTCCAGCTCAAGGGGTCGGGCTGGTACGTCACCGATTTCCGCAACAGCGGCGCGAAGAAGTCCGGCAAGGACAAGGCCTCCGACAAGGATGCAGCCAAAGGCAATGGCGGGAGCGACACGTCCGCCGACAGCGCGAAGTCCGGCGACGGCGCGAAGGCGGAATCGAAGAGCAGCGAAAGTTCCGCCACCACGACTTCGGCCACCGAGTCGAAGAGCTCGACCACCACCGCGAGCAAAAGCGACAGCTGAGCTCCGCGGGCAACATGAAGCGTTACCTGATCGCCGGACTCCTGGTCTGGGTGCCGCTCGGCATCACGATCTGGGTGCTGCATTTTCTGCTGACGTCGCTCGACCAGATCCTGCTCGTGCTGCCGGAGAGTCTGCAGCCGCGATCGCTGTTCGGCTTCGACATTCCGGGGCTCGGTGTCGTCGTTGCGTTCCTGATTCTGTTCGCCACCGGCGTCGTCGCCGCCAACTTTTTCGGCCAGCGGCTGATTCGCGCCTGGGAAGCGGTGCTCGGACGCATTCCGTTCGTGAAGTCGATCTATTCGTCGGTCAAGCAGGTGAGCGACACGCTGCTGGCGAGCAAGGGCAATGCGTTTCGCAAGGCGCTGCTCGTCGAATTTCCGCGCCCGGGAAGCTGGACGATCGCGTTTCAGACGGGTCTGCCCGCGCCCGCGGTCGCGCCGTATCTGCCCGGCGAGCACATCAGCGTCTACGTTCCCACGACGCCGAACCCGACCGGCGGCTATTTCCTGATGCTGCCGCGCTCGCAGGTGCACGAGCTCGACATGACGGTCGACGAAGCGCTGAAGTACATCATCTCGATGGGTGTCGTCGCGCCGCGTGTGCCGAACCGGCCGCGTGGCGGCACGGCAGCCGGCCCGATGCCTGCGCCAAGCGCGCGGCCCGCACCCGAAATCCGAAACTGAAGCCTCTTTGAAGCGTACTGATTACTGCGGCCGCATCGACCGCCGCTACCTCGGGCAGGACGTCACCGTCATGGGCTGGGTGCATCGCCGGCGCGATCACGGCGGCGTCATCTTCATCGACCTGCGCGACCGCGAGGGCCTCGTGCAGGTGGTGTGCGATCCCGATCGCGCCGACACGTTCGCGATCGCGGAGCGGCTGCGCGGCGAGTTCTGCATTGCAGTTATCGGGCGCGTGCGACCACGGCCCGAGGGCACCGTCAATCCCAATCTCGGATCCGGCGAGATCGAGGTGCTGGCGCACACGATCGAGATTCTCAATGCATCGGCGACGCCACCGTTCCAGCTCGACGACGAGAACTTGTCCGAGACGGTTCGGCTCACGCACCGCGTGCTCGACCTGCGCCGGCCGTCTATGCAGGGCAACATGATGCTGCGCTACCGCACGGCGATGGCGGCGCGCAAGGCGCTCGACGCGCTGGGGTTCGTCGACATCGAAACGCCGGTGCTCTACAAGTCGACGCCCGAGGGCGCGCGCGAATTCCTCGTGCCATCGCGGATGCATCACGGCCAGTTTTACGCACTGCCGCAGTCGCCGCAGCTCTTCAAGCAGATGTTGATGATCGCGGGCTTCGACCGCTACTACCAGATCGTCAAGTGCTTTCGCGACGAGGACCTGCGTGCGGACCGGCAGCCCGAATTCACGCAGATCGACATCGAGACGTCGTTTCTCGACGAGCTCGAAATCCGCACGATGATGGAGGAGCTCGTGCGCGTGATGTTCCGCGAGGCGCTGGGCGTCGAGCTCGCGAATCCGTTCCCGGTGATGGCCTATGCGGATGCGATGCGCGATTACGGGTCCGACAAGCCCGACCTGCGCGTCCCGCTCGTGCTCACCGAGCTTACCGACCTGATGCGCACCGTCGATTTCAAGGTGTTCCGTGCCGCGGCCGAGCTGCCGAATGGACGCGTGGCGGCGTTGCGCGTTCCCGGCGGCGGCACGCTGACGCGCAAGGAGATCGACGACTATACGGCGTTCGCGGCCGTTTACGGTGCGAAGGGACTCGCATACATCAAGGTGAATGACGCCGCGAAGCCGAGCGAGGAAGGCTTGCAATCGCCGATCGTCAAGTTTCTCGGTACCGAGGCGCTCCGCCAGATTCTCGTGCGCACGGGTGCCGCGAGCGGCGACGTGATCTTCTTCTGCGCCGATCGCGCGAAGATCGTGAACGACACGCTCGGCGCACTGCGCGCACGCATCGGCCACGACCGCGGCTTGTTCGAAGCGGGCTGGAAGCCGCTGTGGGTCGTCGATTTTCCGATGTTCGAGCAGGACGAGACGACCGGCGCGTGGGCGGCACGGCACCATCCGTTCACCGCACCCAAGGACGGCCATGACGCTTTCCTCGCGACCGACCCCGGCGAGGCGATCGCCAAGGCGTACGACGTCGTGCTGAACGGCTGGGAGATCGGCGGCGGCTCGGTACGCATTCATCGGCCCGACGTGCAGGCGCGCGTGTTCGAGGCGCTCGGCATGGGCGTCGAAGACCAGCGCCGCAAGTTCGGCTTCCTGCTCGATGCGCTGCAGTACGGCGCGCCGCCGCACGGCGGCATCGCGTTCGGGCTCGACCGCATCGTCACGCTGATGACGGGTGCGGAATCGATCCGCGACGTCATCGCATTTCCGAAGACGCAGCGCGGCCAGGACCTGCTCGTCGACACGCCGGCGCCCGCGACCGAGGCGCAATTGCGCGAGTTGCACATCCGCGTGCGCACCTAGGAAACGAGGTGTCGGAGGTGCGTCTCTGACCGTGCTTTTTCGCTACACTGCGGCCATGTGCCGCAGGCTCGCCGTTTTTCGCGCACGCACCGCCAGGGCAGCGCTGCTGGTCCTTTGCGGCGCGGTGCTCGCCGCGGGATCGCTGCACGCGCGGGAATACGCGGCCGAGCGCAACGACGTCGAGGCCGCCAAGCTCCCCGTCGAAGCGCGCGACGTTCTCGACCGCGTTCGCGCCGGCGGACCGTTCAGGTACGAGCGCGACGGCGTCGCGTTCGGCAACCGCGAGCGGCTGCTTCCGGACCGAAAGCGCGGCTACTATCACGAGTACACGGTCACCACACCCGGCGTGCGCACGCGCGGCGCGCGGCGCATCGTCTGCGGTGGCCCGCGCAAGACGCCCGAAGTATGCTATTACACGGATGACCACTACGCGTCGTTCCGGAGGATACGCGAATGAAGCTCCCGGACCTTAGCCACTTCGACGACGCGGGCGTGCTCGAGTATCACGGTCATCCGGACACGATCGCCGCTGCGGCGCGCCACGCGAAGCTGCGCTACCTGAACGTCGACCTCGCGCGCGCGGAGGACAAGCCGACGCTGTTCCACGAGCTCGCGCGTGGACTCGAGCTCCCGGATCATTTCGGCAACAACTTCGACGCGCTCGCCGACTCGCTCGAGGACCGCGACTGGCTCGGCAAAACCGGCTGCGCCATTCGCCTCGGCCACGCAACGCACTACCGCAAGACGCACCCGCACGACTGGGGAACGCTGGAGGAAATCCTGTCCGAGGCGTCTACGTTCTGGCGCGAGCGCAATCGCGCGTTCTGGGTGCTGATCGGGTAGACGCGGTTCTGCGCGGGCACGATCACCGCGTGGCGTACAAGCAACCCCTTTCCGTCCTCGTCATCGTTCATACGTCGAAGCTCGACGTGCTGCTGCTCGAGCGCGCCGATTTCCCGGGGCACTGGCAATCGGTGACCGGGAGCCGCGACGACGACGAAGACCTTGCGACGACGGCGCGGCGCGAGCTGTACGAGGAAACGGGCATCGACGCGGACGCTTTCGGCGGCCCGGTCGCCTGGAACATGACGCAGGATTACGAGATCTACCCGCATTGGCGCCATCGTTATCCGCCGGGGACGACGCACAATACCGAGCATGTTTACTCGCTCGACGTGCACGCGCCCGTGCAGGTGAGGCTCGCACCGCGCGAGCATCTGCGGCACGAATGGCTGCCATGGCGCCAAGCGGCAGCGCGCTGTTTTTCCTGGTCCAACCGCGACGCGATTCTCGCGCTGCCATCACGGCTCGGCCGCAACGAATGAGGATTTCCATGCGCATTTACGTTCCGCTTATCTGCCTCGGGCTCGCCGCCTGCATCGACGCGGCGTCCGCCCAGACCGTGCTCGATGTCGCTCCGGTGTCGCAGCCGGTCGTCACGATTACCGCTGCCGCAACGAGCAACGTAGCCAACGATCGTATGCATGCATTTCTGCGCGCCGAAGCCGAGGACGCCGATGCGAGCAAGGCCGCGAGCCAGGTGAACGCGCGCATGGCGCGTGCGCTGTCGCGCGCGCGCGGCGTCGCCGGCGTCGAGGCGTCGACCGCGGGCTACAGCTCGTACCAGATCACCGAGCAGAACAAGCCGGCGCGCTGGCGCGTCGCGCAAACGCTTTCGCTCGAAAGCGGCGATTTCGCGGCACTCTCGGACCTGGTGTCGAAGCTGCAGGGCACCGACGGCCTGCTGCTGGGGAATCTCAATTTTTCGGTCAGCGATCAGACGCGGCGTGCCGCGGAGGATGCGCTCACGCAGCAGGCGATCGGCAACTGGCAGCAGCGCGCGCAAGCGGCGGCGAAGGGCTTCGGCGCCAACGGCTGGCGCGCCGGACGCATCACGATCCAGGGCAACGACTACGGACGCCCGCCGCAGCCGATGTATCGCGCTTCGGTTGCTGCCGATCGCGCCGCGCCGGTGGCAGTCGAAGCCGGCATGAGCGAGATCACGGTCACGGTGAGCGGCGAGGCGATACTCGACAAGCCGCGATAGGACGGGCGTCGGAGGTGCAACCTCCGACACCGAACTTCAGCGAATCGCGAAATCCACGCGCGTCGGCGCGCCCTTGTCGGTGATGCCGTCGGCAGTGAGCTTTGGTGCCACGACGAACACGCGCTCGGATGCGATTCCACCTTCACCGGCAAGCCACTCCTTCACCGTCTGCGCGCGCCGGTTGGCGAGCGCGGCGAGCGCCTGCTGATCGGCGCCGTAGCTCGCGAGCAGCAGCGACTCCATCTCGGCCGGCGGAATCGATTTCGCGATCCCGAGAAAATTGCGCGGCTTGCCGGGAAGATCGGTGGCCTTGTAGACCGCTTCCAGCAGTTTCGGATACTCCTTCTCGTCGACCTTGATCGCATCGACGTTCGACGTGGATTCGCCTTCGTCGGCAAGCGACTTCTGCTTTTGAACGCGGATCGCGCGATCGAGCGTCGCCTGCTTCAGGCCCTCGCGATCCACGTCCGGAGCGGCGCGGCCGATGACGTCCATCCTGAGTCCCGGACGATCGGCCAGCGCCTTGGCCAGCGTACGCAGCTTGGTCTGCGCCTCGGCCGAGAGATCGGCATGCCCGGGTGCGAACTCGACGTAGGCGAGTTGCTCGCCTCCGGCGCCGCCGGCAATCGCCCCGAGCAACGCGAACGGTGCGGTGACCGCTTTGGTGATCAGATTGACGAAGATCTGCACGATCACGCCCCACACCGAGAACTTCGGATCGTCGAGCGTGCCCTGGATCGGCAAGTCGAGATTGATCACGCCGTTGCGATCCTTCAGCAGCGAGACGGCCAGCAGCACCGGCAGCTTCGTCGCGGTGGGACTGTCGACGTGCTCGCCGAACGTCAGCTGGTCGAGCTTCAGCTTGTTGGTGGCCGCGAGCTTGCGGTTGTCGATCTTGTAATGCACCTCGAGCGACAGCTTGCCCTTCGTGATGCCGTAGCCCGCGTACTTGACCGAGTACGGCGTCAGCGGCGGCAGGTCGACGCCGTCGGCCTTGCCGGTCAGGTCGAGCGAAATTTCTTCCGCGAACGGATTCACCGTTCCGCGAACATCCACCGGCGCGGTGCCTTCGACGCGTCCCGCCAGTTGCACCTCGCCGGCCTGCGTCTTCGACAGCGCCGAGACGCTCCCGGCGACACCCGTCAGGTGCGCGTTGTAGTTCGGCCTGACGAAGAAGTCGGAGTACTGGACTTCGCCGTCGGCGACTTCGATGCGCCCGATCGACACCGGCAATCCATTCGCCGTCGATGGCGGTCGCAACTCCTTCGTCGTCGCGCCGGCGACCGTCGAAGACGGCTGCGATCCCTTTGTCGCGCCGGCGACTGTTGCAGACGACCGCGATTCCTTCGCCGTCCCGTCAGCGACCATCGCTGCCGGTGGGGCCGCCTGTTCCGGCTTCAGCAGCTCCTTCAAGTTGAGCGTCGCGTCCGCGTTCAGAATGACGCGCGCGAAGAACCCGTTCAGCGCGACGCCGCCCACGGCAACGGCGAACGGCTCGCTCGCCGCGTCGATATCCGTCAATGAAACCGTCTTCCACCGCACGAGCTCCTGCGACGTCGGGCGGTCGAGCGAGCCGAAGTCGGTGATCGTCGCGTCGCCCTTGTAAGTGACGCGCGCGGCACCGCTGCGCGGCGTCGTATAGACAAGGCGACCGCGGGCATCGACGCTGCCGCCGGTGACCACGATGTTCGTTTGCGGCTCGAAATACGAGCGTAGCGGAACGAGGTCGATGCCTCGCGCATCGATGCGCCAATCGGCGGCGAGCGGATCCACGACGAGCGTTCCCTTGACGGCGACTCTTCCCTTTCCGCCGACCCGCACCGTCGCATCGATCTCGGACTTGCCGTCGCCGGCCGCGCTGAAGTTGCCGACGCTCGCGCGCACGTCGGGCATGCGAAGGCGCACCGGCGGGGTCACGCTGCGATCCTCGAACTCCGCCGCGATCTTCTCGACGTCGAGTTTTCCGATCGTGAACTTGAAGTGCTGCGACTGCGCGCTGGCCGCCTTTCCCGCATCCGCTCTTGCAGCCGGTTCCGATTCGCGCACCAACCGCTGGAAATTCACGGTCCCATTGGCGTCGCGCAGCACGCGCAGCGACCCGCGCTCCAGCGCGACGTGGTCGATGGCCATGCTGCCGCGACCCAAGTCGAACGCGACGCCGTCCATCGTGCCGCTCGCGACCTTCCAAAGCGGGTTCTTGTCACCGCGGAGGGCGGTCTCGAGATCGGCGAGCTTGGCCTTTCCGCCGGACAGCGTGACCTGCGGGCCCGTGCCGTCGGCAGTGAACTCGCCCGCCAGGTCGAGGGTGCCGCTGCGTACGTCGAGATTCAGGACGGGCGCGTAGTACGGAAACAGCTTCGCGAGGTGAAACGTCGTGAAGGCGAAGCGCCCGCGTGCGCTCGGATGCGCAATGTCGACCTCGCCTTTCATCTCGAACCGTGCGCCGTCGTCGACATCGAACGCGAGCGTGACCTCACCCGGCGCGCCCGTCGAAACGATGCGCTTTCCCAGGACCGCGACCTTCGTCAGCGTGACCTCGAACGCGGGGCTCACCGAGCGATCGGCGACGCGCACGCGCCCCTCGGTGACTTGCGCATCCTCGACGCTGAATTTCCAGGATGGAGACGACGCACCGGACGGCCGCGCCGCGGATGACGTTCCCGCCGGTGCAGCTGCAAGTGCGGACGGCGTTCCCGCCGATCCAGCCGCAGGTGCGGACGACGCTGCCGCCGGCGCAGCCGGAGGTGCGGCGAGAAGGCGCGCGAACTCGAGCGTGCCGTCGGCTTCACGACGCAAGTCGGCTTCCGGTGCGGCGAGGACAACCCGGTCGAGTGCGATCGAGCGCGCGAGCCAGTCGAGCTTCGAAAGCGTCACGTCGATCGATTTCGCCGCGACGAGGGCCGACCCGTCCCGGCGCGCGAACGCCGGCTTGTCGACGCGCGCCGTACCCGCGAGCGTGAGCGTGCGTGCCACGTTTTGCTCGGTGACGAACGTCAGCCGCATCCGCGTCGTCAGCGCGCCGTCGACGAGCTTGATGCCGCCCGGCAGCGCCATGTAGGCCGCGTATTTCGCGAGCGGCAGCGCGTCGAGGTTCCATTCGAGCGTGGCTTCCTTCGCATTTTCGAAAGGCGACGTCGAGTTCGCTTGCAGGGCAAACGGCGTCCCGTCGAACGTGCCTTCGAACTTAGGCGTGACGCGAATCTCCGCATCGTGCGGAAGACTCGACAGGAACGGGATCCCGATGCCCAGAGTGGATGCGACGAGCCGGCGCTGATGCGGGCGATCCTCCAGCACCACTTCCCCGCTATCGACCTCGATGTTGTTGAGCGAAAAGAGCGGCGACGGTCCTTCCGGCTGCGCCTCGGTCTTGGCGATCAGGTCGTCGATGTTGTACGTGCCGTCCGCATTGCGAATCAGCTCGATGCGCGGCTGCGACAACCGCATCGCGTCGAGCACCGGCGCGCGATAGCGCAGCGAGGCAGACGAAACGTCGAGGTCGAGTGCGGCAAAGCGCGCGAGGAAGCGGCCGGGCTCGCGGTCCGCAAGCGCGAAGTCGATGACGCGCCCGCGCAGCGTGAACGGATTGAACTCGAGGCGGCCGATCGTCGCCTGGCGTTCGAACTGCCCGGTGAGCGCGGCTTCGATGCGCGGCTTGGCGAGAAGCGGAAGCACGAGGTAGCCGAGCAGTGCATACACGGCCACCAGCACCGCAAGCGTCACGGCGCCATTGCGCAAGCGGCGCGGCCACGTCGAGCGTGGTGCGGCTCGTGCTGCGGCCCCCGCCGTTTCAGGTTTCGTCGCAGTGTCCACGGAACGCGCGGCTGTCGCGAGTGCCCAAACGGTGCCCCCGATTCTATTTCAGATCGGCGGGGCGTAACATCACACCAAAGTGCAGCAACGGCCGTTGCATGCACCGACAAGAACAGCGAGCACGATGGAACTTGATCCGGTCCTCCTGTCCCGCCTCCAGTTCGCATTCGTCATCGCGTTCCACATCCTGCTGCCGGCGTTCACCGTCGGCCTGGCCTCGTTCATCGTCCTGCTCGAAGGCCTGCAGCTCTTCAAGCGCAACCCGCTCTACCTGCGGCTGTCGGTGTTCTGGACGCGCATCTTCGCCGTGTCGTTCGGCATGGGCGTCGTGTCCGGCATCGTCATGCCGTTCCAGTTCGGCACCAACTGGAGCCGCTACACCGATGCTACGGGCAACGTGCTGGGACCGCTGTTCGCCTACGAGGGATTGGTCGCGTTCTTTCTCGAGGCAGGCTTCCTCGGGATCATGCTGTTCGGCCGCAAGCGCGTGCCGCCGTGGGCGCACTTCTTCTCCGCCATCATGGTGGCGCTCGGCACATTGTTCTCGTCGTTCTGGATCCTGGCCGCCAATAGCTGGATGCAGACGCCCGTCGGCCACGAAATCGTCGACGGCCGCTACGTGCCGGTCGACTGGCTTGCCGTCATCTTCAATCCGTCGTTCCCCTACCGGCTCGTGCACACGGTGACCGGCTTCTTCCTGACCACGGCGTTCGCGGTGCTCGGCGTGACGGCGTGGCATCTGAAGCATGGCCGGCATGTCGACGAAGCGCGCGCGGTGCTGCGCATGACGGTGACGTTCATCGCGATCTTCGTGCCGATCCAGATCATCGCCGGCGACCTGCACGGCATCAATACGATGCACCACCAGCCGGTGAAGCTCGCCGCGATGGAGGGATTGTGGGACACGCAGGCGCGCGCGCCTGCGGTGCTATTCGCGATTCCCGACGAAAAGGCGGAGCGCAACCACGTCGAGGTCTCCATTCCGGTGCTCGCCAGCATCTATCTCGCGCATTCGCCGGACGCGGTGATCAAGGGCCTGAAGGAGGCACCGCCCGAAGACCGGCCGCCGGTGGCGCCGGTGTTCTACGCGTTTCGCATCATGGTCGGCATCGGCATCCTGATGCTCGCGATGGCAGCCTGGGGGCTCTGGCTGCGGTGGCGCGGCCGCCTCGACACGACGCCCGCGTACCTGAACGCCTGCATCGCGATGCTGCCCGCCGGTTTCGTGGCCGTGCTCGCGGGCTGGACCGTCACGGAGGTCGGGCGCCAGCCGTGGGTCGTGTACGGATTGATGCGGACGCGTGACGCCGTGTCCCCGTCGCTCACCGGAGCCGACGTGCTGATGTCGATTGCGCTATACGTGATCGTTTACCTGATCGTGTTCGGTGCCGGCATTTTCTACATGGCGCGACTCGCGCGCGCAGGTCCGCCCGCGCACGTCGAGATGCGCGAGCCCAACCTCGACGAGCGGCCCGCGCGGCCGCTGTCCGGCGCGCACGCCGACACACCCTGACGCGCACGCCATGCATCTCGACCTCGTTCCGGTGTGGACCGTCATTCTCGGCGTCGCCGTGTTCATGTACGTGCTGCTCGACGGCTTCGACCTCGGCATCGGCATCGTTTTCCCGTTCGCGCAAGACGACGATGCGCGCACGCTGATGATGAACACGATCGCGCCGATCTGGGATGGCAACGAGACGTGGCTGATCCTCGGCGGCATGGGGCTGCTCGCCGCGTTTCCGGTCGCGTTCGCGATCATCATTCCGGCCGTCTATTTTCCGATCCTGTTGATGCTGCTCGGCCTGATCTTTCGCGGCGTCGCGTTCGAGTTCCGGCTGAAGAAAACAAACCACCAGCGATTCTGGGACCTGGGGTTCTTCGTGGGCTCGACGGTCGCGACGTTCTTCCAGGGTGTCGTGCTCGGCATGTATGTCGAAGGCTTTCGCGTCACCGGCCGCGCATTCTCCGGCACGAGCTTCGACTGGGTGAGCGCGTTTCCGCTCGCGACCGGCGTCGGACTGGTGTTCGGCTACACGCTGCTCGGCGCAACGTGGCTCGTCATGAAAACGGAGGGCGACATCCAGCGGCGCGCGCGGCGGCATGCCACGATCGCACTGTACGGCGTGCTGGCGTTCATCGCGATGGTGAGCCTGTGGACGCCTATGATGCACGCGCGGGTCGCCGAACGCTGGTTCTCGGTTCCCAACATCTACGGGTTTGCGCTCGTTCCGGTGGTCACGGCCGCCATTGCCTGGATCACGTGGCGCGCGCTCCGTCGCGATGCCGATTACGTTCCGTTCATCGGTGCGATGGGACTGTTCGCGATGTGCTACCTGGGCCTCGGTATAAGCCTGTTTCCGTACATCGTGCCGTACGCGTTCACGCTTTGGGACGCGGCGGCGGTGCCGTCCACGCAGATGTTTCTGCTGATCGGCACGCTGTTCCTGCTGCCGATCATCCTCATGTACCTCGGCTGGTCGTACTACGTCTTCCGCGGCAAGGTGACGGCCGACGTCGGCTACCATTGACGTTTGCCCCGAAGCGCGTCCGCGCGGAGGGTCGGTCAGCAAGCCGGGCATGCG
The DNA here is from genome assembly GCA_035278845.1 of Casimicrobiaceae bacterium. Lineage (GTDB taxonomy): Bacteria > Pseudomonadota > Gammaproteobacteria > Burkholderiales > Casimicrobiaceae > VBCG01. Next base: position 25,564 of record DATEIQ010000268.1, read on the forward strand.
GGTTCCGTTTCCCGGCCGGTCGTCGCAGTCTGCGTTAGGGATGGCACAGGCATGCCGACATGACGAACGAGGCCGCCAGCGGGTCTGCGTACACGCCGCAATGGCTTGCCGGGGCGCCCGGCGGGCTGACGCAGGCGGCACTGCTCGCGGGCGGTGTCGGCCTTTGGGAATGGCCGGCCGACCACCCTGCCGTCGCGTTGTCCCCGTATCTCGCCACGCTTCTCGGGTACCCCGCGAGCGATTCCGGGCGCATGAAGGCGTCATTCCTCGCGCGGCTTGCACCCAACGACAGGTCGCGCTTCGAGCAGGCCGTCGAGAACGCGATTGCAACCGGCAGCGAGCTCGACATCGAGTTCCGCATCGCCGACGTGCACGGCAGTCTTCGCTGCTTCACCGCCAAGGGATGCCTGATGCGGGACGGCGGCACCGAACGCCTCGTCGGCACGATGCAGGAGATCCCGGCCGCCGTCATCACCGAACGACGAATGCGCCGGCAGCAGGCTGCGCTGCTCGACCTCGTGTCGAGCGAGCGCGCCGCGCGAACCTCGATCGACGACGCATTCGCGCGGATCACCGAGGTCGCGGGCATCACGCTCGACGTCGAGCGCACGAGCGTCTGGCTTTTTTCCGACGACCGGAAAGAGCTCGTCTGCCGCAGCCTCTATCGCCGCAGTCTCGGCCGGCAGATGGCGGGCGCGCGCCTCGACGTGGCGACGTTCCCGGGCTACGTCGAAGCGCTCGAGCAGAATCGCGCACTCGACGTTCCTGACGCGCGCAGCGACCCGCGCACGCAGGAGCTCGCGGCCGGCTATCTCGTTCCGCTCGGCATCACGTCGATGCTCGAGGCCACGGTGCGCATGGACACCGGCGAGCTCGCCGGCGTCGTCTGCCACGAGCACGTGGGCCCAGCACGCGAGTGGCTGCTTGACGAGAAAGGCTTCGCGGCGTCGATCGCCGACATGGTGACGGCCGTGCTCTCCGACGAGCGTCGCCGCCGGCTCCTCGCCGCGCTCGCGCGCAGCGAGGAGCGCTATCGCACGTTCGTGACGATTGCCACCGAGGCGATTCTCGGCGCCGAGTTCGATCCGCCCGTCGATACGCGGCTCTCGCTCGCGCAGCAGACCGCCGATGTCACGGCGCGCGCCGTGATCGCCGAGTGCAATCCACCGCTCGCGCGCATGCTCGGCGTCAATGGCGCCGACTCGCTGCGCGGCCGCGAAGTCGCCGCGCTGTTGCCGGAAGGCATCGCCCAGCGGATCGCGGCCGAATGGGTGCGCGCCGGCTATCGGTTCAGCGAGCACGAATTCGAAGTGCCGGCGAGCGACGGCGGAAAGCGCTGCGTACTCGGATCGAGCGTCGGCGTGATTCGCGACGGCCTGCTGATCGGCATGTGGTCGACGTGGCGCGACATCACCGGTCGCAAGGCCGCGCTCGACCGGTATGCCTACCTCGCGCGGCACGATTCACTTACCGGGCTTCCCAACCGGACGTGGCTGAACGAACGCATCGGCGAGTGCCTCGCCGACGCCGCAACGAAAGGCGAGCCGCTTGCGCTGCTGCTGATGGACCTCGACCGCTTCAAGGAGATCAACGACGTGCTCGGCCACCACGCCGGTGACGAGTTGCTGAAGCAGATCGGTCCCCGGCTCGCGCCACTGCTCGACGCGAAGCACGGCGAAATCGCGCGCCTCGGCGGCGACGAGTTCGCGATGATCTTCCGCCGCGTCGCGGACGATGCCGCGGCGCTGGCACTGGCAGCCGATGTCGCGACCGCGCTGCGCGAGCCATTCCACGTCGAGATGCTCAATCTCGGCATCGATGCGTCGCTCGGCGCCGCGCTCTACCCGGCACACGGCCAGGACGCGTCCACGCTGCTGCGCTGCGCCGACATCGCCATGTACGAGGCCAAGCGTCGCCATATCCGTGCGCACGTTTACGCGCCCGACCTCGACCGCCATTCGCCGCGCCGCCTCGCCCTGGCCAATGCGCTGGCGCACGCCATCGCGGCCGGCGAGATCACGCTCGATTACCAGCCGATCGTCGCGCTGCGGCCGCGAGCGCTCGCCGGCGTCGAAGCGCTCGGACGGTGGCGCCATCCGGAGCTCGGCGTGGTCGAGCCCGAGGAGTTCGTGCCGATCGCCGAAATGGGCGACCAGATCTGGCACTTGACGTTGCACGTCATCGAGACGGCGGCTCGGCAATGCGACGCGTGGCGCGCCGAAGGGTTCAAGACGACGATCTCCGTCAACCTCGCAATGCGCGTGCTGATGGATCGCTATTTCACGGCCGACGTCCGCCACATTCTCGAGCGTCATCGCGTGCCCGGTGCGATGATGCATTTCGAGATCACCGAGAGCGCGATGCTTTCGGAGCCGCTGCGCGCGACCGAGATCATCGGCGAGCTGAACGCGCTCGGCATCGGCTTTTCGATCGACGACTTCGGCATCGGCTACTCCTCGCTGTCGACGCTGAAGCAGCTGCCGCTCGCGAGCCTCAAGATCGACCGCACGTTCATCTCGAACGTGGCGACCAGCGAGCGCGACGCATCGATCGTCCGCTCGACGATCCAGCTCGCGCACGGTCTGGGCCTTGCCGTGATCGCCGAAGGCGCCGAATCGGCCGAGTGCCTTGCCGCGCTCGATCGGATGGAATGCGACCGCGTGCAGGGATATGGCGTGGCGCACCCGATGGAGGGATCGCGGCTCATCGAATGGGCGCGCGCGAACGGGTATTACGCGGCGGCTTGAACGGCTGCGCTCCAGCGATCGACCATTTCTTCGAGGCATGCGGGTGCGCGTGCGACGAGCGGGCGTGCCGCATCTCGCACCATCTGCCGGTCGCGCTCGTCGGTGATGTACTCGACCGGCGACTTGCCGTCGATGCGCGCGAGGAAGAGCGCAGGCAACAGGCTCGCGATCCGCGCTTCGATGGCGTCGCGCGGCTCCCACGTCACGCCGCTCGAGTAAGCGTTCGCGAACGCCCGGTAGCACGCGAGATAGCCGGGCGCCCATTGCGGACGCGCGACGCATTTCAGCAGGAAGTGATTCAGACAGAACGCGGCGTCGAACGCCGGATCGCCGTACCACGCGCACTCCGCATCGAGCAGCACCGGGCCGCGCGGCCCGAGCAGGATGTTTTTCGGACTCATGTCGCCGTGGACGAGCGCGCGCTGCGTGGCGGCGGTCCGCTCGGCGAGTGCGAGAAGCGCGCCGGCGAGATCGGGATGGCGCGCGGCGGTGGCGAGCAGGTACGGCTCGAGCCGGATCGCGAGAAAGATCGCGTCGGTGGCGAATCGCGCCGCGATGTCAGAGTTGTCTGCACTCGCTGCATGAAGCCGCACGACGATGCTTCCGACGCTCGCTGCCGCATCGGACGCGACGTCGCCGTCGAGCAGCTTCTGCTTCCACACGGGATGGCGCGCGGGATCGAGGTACGCCATCGCCAGGATGCCTCGGCGTGCGTCGCTTGCGATCGGCTCGGGGACATTATCCGGAAAGCGCTCGAACGCGAACTGTAGCCACGCCCATTCGTACGCGTTGCGCTCGACCGGCGCATTCCATTCCTGCGCCACCTTGAGGCGCGGCAGCGCGCGCTTGATGCAGAGCGTTCGCGCGCCTACGTCGACGCGCCAGATATCCGACGACACGCCGCCGGCGAGCGGCGTCCATGTGACGGCGTCTCCGGGTCGCGCGAGCTCCTGGTCGTACAGGAAATCGCGCAGAGTGGCGTCGGGCGCGCGATGATTCACCTCGCCCTTCCCGCGAGTGCTTCAACGCCCGCGTACGGCGCGCGCGAGCGCTCCTCGATGCGCAGCAGCTGGTTGTACTTCGCAACAGTGCTCGACGTGCGCAGCGACCCGATCTTGATCTGGCCTGCGGACGTGCCCACGGCGAGGTCCGCCATGAACGCATCCTCCGTCTCGCCCGAGCGCGCGGACACGATCGTCGCGTAACCTGCCGCCTTCGCCTGCGCGATCACGTCGAGCGTGCCGGTGAGCGTGCCATTCTGGTTCATTTTCACGAGCACGCCGTTGGCGACGCATTCGCGCACACCCCGCGCGAGCCGGCCCGGATGAGTTGCGAACAGATCATCGCCGACAAGCTGCAGCGCGTTCCCCTGCTTCAGCGTCAGCGTGCGCCACCCGTCCCAATCCTCTTCGCCGAGCGCGTCTTCGACAGATACGACGGGAAATTCGCGCGCCCAGGCGGCGACCAGGTCGACCATTTCGTCGGCGTCCAGCGTGCGGCCCTCACGCAAGAGACGATACGATCCCGCTTCGGTTGCGAGCGTCGTCGCCGCGACGTCGATCGCAATGCCGACATCCTGTCCGGGAACGAGGCCGGCGCGTTCGATGGCGTAACACAGCAAGACGAGCGCCGCACGGCCGCTCTCGCATCCCGGAGCGAGCCCCCCCTCGTCCGCCAGCAGCGTCGGAAGGTCTCGCTCGCGCATGACTTCGTCGGCGGCCGCGCGCACGCGCACCATCACCTGAATCGCATCCGCGATCGACGCGGCGCGTAGCGGCACGGCAAGAAAATCCTGGACGTCCATGCCGCGACCCGCATGCAGGCCGCCGCTCAGGATGTTGGTCATCGGCAGCGGCATCGTCGGCATGGCGCCTGCGAGCTCGGCGATTCGCTCGTACAGCGACTGGCCGCGTGATACAGCAACCGCGCGGCACACGGCAAGGGACACGGCAAGCACGGCGTTTCCACCGAGGCGGCGCAATTGCGGTGTGCCGTCGAGCTCCCGCATGCGGTCGTCGACGCCCCGCTGGTCCGCTGCGTCCATGCCGCGCAGCGCCGCTGCAATTTCGCCTGCCACGCTCGCGACTGCGCGCAGAACGCCGAGTCCGCGATAGCGCGCTGAATCGCCGTCGCGCAGTTCGTGCGCTTCCGCAGTGCCTGTCGACGCGCCCGACGGCACACTTGCGCGGCCGAAGCTGCCGTCTTCGAGCAGCGCGTCGGCCTCGAGCGTGGGACGACCGCGCGAGTCGAGAATCTCGCGGGCGGCGAGCGCGCGAATGGTTGTCATGCGCTCATTGAAACACCCTTCGCGCTCGTGCGCACCCCGTCTTGCGTCCTCCGCCGTCTGCAGCCCTCACGCGGCGCGCGCGAAAAAGGCGCCGCGTGGGCGCCTTGTCCGTGATGCTGCATCCTACAACTCACCCGCGGATTAAAAGCGGAAATCGACTCCGGCGACGTAGCTGTCCACCCGGATGCGGTCGTTCTTCGCCCACTCGGCGAACACGCCCCAGTTCGGCGCGAACCACCACCGCGCGCCAACGCCGTATGCGGCCTCGTCCTGCCGCTCGTTCTGGTTGGAGGTGTTGATCGGCCCGTTGGCGTTGAACTTCAGTTCGGAGTGCGCCCAGCCGATTCGGCCGTAGAGATCGACATTGTTGATCGGGATGATGCCGACCAGCGAAAGGATGACGGATTGCGCCTTCGCGGACCCGTCGACCGGCACGAAGTTGCCGACGGCCGTGCCATGGAAGTCATAGCGGCCAAAATCGTAGTACCCGAGCTCGACGGCCGCGTATTGACTGAAGCGCCATCCGCCGCGAACCGTCCATGTCGTGTCGTTGTCGTCCAGCGTTGCATTGTTGAGGCCGGTCAGGTCGCTGGCCGATCGGTCGAGATGGCCCATGCCGGCGCCGCCACCGATGTACCAGGGTTTCTGCGGATATGGGCCCCAGAGGGGAGCCGGCGCGGGGGTCTGCGCGAATGCGACTGACGACGCGCCGATCAAAATTACTGCCGAGACCACGCTGCTGTGCTTCATCGTTTCTCCACCGAGTGTTCAAAATTTCATGGCTTCGCCATGCTCCGATCCTCCGTGCAAGTCTTGTTCGAGAATTTGCGGCATCCCGGCTCCCGTACATCGGGCGCGGGGCAATAGCTTCCGAGCCAACGATCGATGCGAAGTTCCGTACGCCCGAAAATGCAACGGTCGGTGAACCGGGCGGAAGCGCAGACGTGCCCGCGCAACCCTTTGCTTCGATTCATGATCAGCAGTCGGACTTGCAAATCTCGACAAACCTGATGGCGGAACAGGCTATGCGTCGGAGTGGTTGCGCATCGTCACGCGCCGCGCGCGCACGAAAAAGGCGCCACGCAGGCACCTTTTTCGCGATATAGAATGTTTTCGTTACGCGGCCGGCGTCGATTCCGGCGAGTGCTGCTTCGCGTCGTCTTCCGCCGCCGCCTTCATCGACAGGCGCACGCGGCCCTTCTCGTCGGCCTCGAGCACCTTGACGCGCACGACCTGGCCTTCCTTCAGGTAGTCGGACACCTGGTTGACGCGCTCCTTGGCGATCTGCGAGATGTGCAGCAGGCCGTCCTTGCCGGGCAGCAGTTGCACGATCGCGCCAAAGTCCAGCAGGCGCAGCACCGGTCCCTCGTAGATCTTGCCGACCTCCACTTCCGCCGTGATCGCCTCGATGCGCTTGCGCGCGACGTTGCATGCCTCGGCGTTGACTGACGCGATCGTGATCGAGCCGTCGTCCTGGATGTCGATCGTCGTGCCGGTTTCCTCGGTCAACGCACGGATCACCGAGCCGCCCTTGCCGATCACGTCGCGGATCTTTTCCGGGTTGATCTTGAACGTCATCATTCGGGGCGCGTGCTGCGACACTTCCGTGCGCGCGTGCGGCACCGCTTCCTGCATCAGCTTCAGGATGTGCAGCCGGCCTTCGCGCGCCTGCGAAAGCGCGACGGCCATGATCTCCTTCGTGATCCCCTGGATCTTGATGTCCATCTGCAGCGCCGTGATCCCGCGGTCGGTGCCGGCGACCTTGAAGTCCATGTCACCCAGGTGATCCTCGTCGCCAAGAATGTCGGTGAGCACGGCGAAGCGGTTGCCTTCCTTGATGAGCCCCATCGCGATGCCGGCGACGTGCGCCTTCGTGGGCACGCCGGCATCCATCAGCGCGAGGCTCGCGCCGCACACCGACGCCATCGACGAGCT
>DATEIQ010000269.1:0-13395 GCA_035278845.1 Casimicrobiaceae bacterium
GATCGGGTTCTCCGCCAGTACCTCCCGTTCTACAACCACGTTAGACTTCACTCGTCACTCGATTACACATCCCCTGCGGAATATGAGCTGCGCTTCAATAACAACCGGGTGTCAACTAAATGAGGGGAAGATCCCCCGCCGGTTCATGTTTTCACCGTGGCCAGCGTCGCGTCGGCGCGCCGGTTACCTCCAACGTTAGGCCATGCCCCTTCCTCACGACACGAGGCACCATGGCGATTCCGGAGTTCCAGTCCTTCATGCTTCCTGTCCTCGAGTTGGCCTTGGAGCGAAGCAGCTGACTTCGGGTGCCTTACCTCGCGACGAAGCAGCGGACTCCGGACACCTTATACCCCCGCGACGCTCGCCTCGTCCGCGCCGCTCGCCCATAACGCCGCGCGCGCAACGATGCGCCCGTGAACGACGTGCGCAAAAGCACCGGCGTCGTGACCCAGCGTATCGACGACGACGCGTCCCTTGTCGAATTGATGGGTCCACAACGCCGGGTGCCACGCGCCGTCGGTTGCCTTGACATGCATCAGCGGCCGCACGCGCGGATCGAGGCGCAGGTTGCCATAGGCCTCGTCATCGAGGCTGAACGCGGGCAAACCGGCGAGCAGCGGATGTTCAGGAACATCTAGTCGCGTTTCAACCGGTCCGTACGGTGGATGACTCGAGCGTCCCCACTCCCAACGCCCGCCGACAATGTCCGCCCAACACGACCAGTCGTCGAAACAGATGATCGCGGTGTGCAGTACCAGAATCCCGCCACCGCGCGCGAGATGCGCAGCGATTTCAGCACGCGCGTGCGATGAAAGGCTGAAGCCCCACCGCTCGCGGAACGGCGCGTACTTGCCACCCTGCTGCATCGTCCAGCGCAGCGCGTAGACCGTCAGCAGCTCAGGTTGCATCTTCGCGACCTGCGCGATCGCCGCCTCGGGATCGAACTCGACCACCGATTCGATGCCGTGCTCGGAGAGCAGGTCGGCGAGCGCCGGCGCCGACGTCGCGAACGGATGCGTGTGCCCGCCCGTCAGGATGACGTTGCTCGGCATGAAATCGTTGTCGTAACGCTAGGCCGCGCGACGCCGCCAATGCGCGAACGCGACGATGGCCATGATCGCCACACCGATGACCGCATTGACGGTGCCTGGAACGACCATCAGCACACCCGCCACCAGCGTCGCGCCGCGCTCCCACAGTTGCAGCGGGCCCATCCAGTAGCCGATCAATGCGATCGAGAGCGCCAGAAGTCCCAGCAGCGCCGGCACGCTTGCCGCAAGAATTTCCAGCACGCTGCCATTCAATATCAGTGCCGGTGAGTACACGAACATGAACGGCACGATCAGTGCGGGCAGTGCCACGCGCGTCGCCGAAAACGCGACGCGCATACCCGATTCGCCTGCAATGCCACCTGCGACATAGCATGACACGGCGGTGGGCGGAGTCAGGTCCGACACGACGCCAAAATAGAATACGAACAGATGCGCGGTGAGAAGCGGCACGCCCATCTTCGAAAGCGCGGGTGCGACCAGAATCGCGCAGATCAGATACGTCGCGGTCGTCGGCAGCCCGGTGCCAAGCAGGATCGCGGCCATCGCGGTCAACAGCAGCAGCACGACCAGCGTGTCGTTCGAATAGCCGAGGATCAGCGACGTGAATTTCAGCCCGAGCCCGGTAAGGTCCGTCACGTTCATGATGATGCCGACCACGGCGCAGGCAATGGCGATCATGATCGCGGAGCGCGACGATTCGTCGAATGCCTCGATCACTTGCCGCAGCTCGATGCGGCGACCTGCAAAGAGCTCGCGCGCAAGCCAGATGGGCACGAACGACACGAGTGCCCACGCCGCCGCACGGCCGGGCGATACCTGCGCAATCGCGAGGAAATAGATGAGAACGCCAACCGGAACGAGAAAATGCCAACCGCCGCGCAGCGTTCGCAGCACCGAAGGCAACTCCTCGCGGCGCATGCCCTTCAGGCCATGCCGTGCGGCCTCGAGATCGGCGGTGACGAACAGTGAGATGAAATAGAAGATCGCGGGCAGCAGCGCGGCCTTGGCAATCTCGAAGTACGGGACGCCGAGCAGGTCCGCCATGATGAATGCCGACGCGCCCATGATCGGCGGCGTGATCTGCCCGCCCACCGACGCGGCGGCTTCGAGCGCGGCGGCCATCCGCGGCGAATACCCGCTGCGGATCATCGTGGGAATGGTCACCACGCCCACGGCTGCGGCGTTCGAAGGTCCGGTGCCGGTGATGGTCGCGAACAGCGCGCTCGCGAAAATCGATACCTTGCCCGCGGCGCCCCGCGTGCTTCCTAGGAGCGCCTGTGCTAGATGGATGAAGAAATCGCCGCCTCCCATCCGGATCATGAACGCTCCGAACAGGATGAAGACATAGACATACGTCGCACTCGCACCGAGCGCGGTGCCGAATATTCCTTCGAGGCGAACGTACATCGACGACACGACCTGCGAATAGTCGAAGCCCGGGTGTCCGAGTAAACCCGGCAGCCACGGTCCCACGAACGCATACACGAGGAACAGCAGTGCGATGATCGCGAGCGATGGGCCGGCCACGCGACGCGTCGCCTCGAGCAGGAGAACGACCAGAATCGTCCCGAACACGATGTCGAGCCCCGTCGGGTCGATCGCTCGGAAGATACCCGGATTGGTGAACTCGACCGCCGCGTACACCGTCACGAGCACCGACAACGCCGCCGCAACGCAGCGCAAACCCAGATCGATCGTGCCGGCACGCGGCCGGGTGGGCATGATCAGATAGAGCAGGCACAGCGCGAAGGCGAGGTGCACGCTCCGCTGCACCATCGGCGAGAAGCTGACGGTGATCGCCGTATAGAGCTGGAACGCCGCCATCCCGAGCGCAACCAGCTTGGCGAGCGCGCCGACGATGCGCGCTGCCTTTCGCGGAGGCGCCGACGCGCTCTCCCCGCCGAGCGCGGCCTTGCCGGCGAGGACCGTCACGGTGAACGCGTTACTTCAGGAGACCTTTTTCACGCAGATAGCGCTCGGTTCCCGGGTGCAGCTTGAATCCGGGGTACTTGGCCGTGTTCTCGGCCGTGGATGAATTCGCTGCCTTGAACGCGGCGACCATTTCATCGTGATGATCGCCGAGCACTTTGGCGATCTGATACGCCGTTTCCGCGGGGAAGTCGTCGCGCGCGGCCACGTATATCCATTCGGTAAAGGTCGGAACGTCCTTGGCGTCGCCCTTGAGCGCGTTCGCATACCAGCTCTTCTCGATCGTGTAGGGCGTGTACCACGTATATTTCTCGCGGATCTTCGCGACTTCCGCGTCGCTGAACGGCACGATCCGCACGCCGCGCGGATGCGTCGCGAGCTCCGTCACCACCGGGCACGGCAACGGACAAAGGAACGTCATCGCGTCGACGCTGCCGTCCTTGTATGCGCTCGTTCCTTCACCCTTGCCGAGGAACTCGATCTTCAGGTCGCTTTCCTTCATGCCATAGAGATCGAGCAGCCGCAGGAACAGGTTCGCCTCACCGCCCGCGCGTATGCCGACGGACACGCGCTTCCCTTTCAAATCCGCAAACGACTTGATAGGCGAATCCGCCGGGACGACGATATGGAAGGGAATGTGGAACATGGCGAACACGGTGCGGATGCGCGACTTTTCGAGCCCCTCTTTGCCCAGCACCGCCTGCGCGTCCCCCGGACCTGCGACGGCGACCTGCACGCCGCCGCGCTCGATCAACGCGATGTTCTCGACCGCACCGCCGGTGCGCGCGCTAGCCTCCATGCCTGGGACGTACTTGTTCAGCAGCGGCGCAAGCGAGGCGAAGAAGAGATGCGCCGTGCCACCCGAAGACGAGCCGGCCATCACGAGGCGCGTCGGCGTTTGCGCGAAGGCGATTGCCGTCGTCACCGCCACCAGAATGGCCGCGACGACAGCATGCGTCCGTTTGTTCGTTCCCATCGAAAATCCTCCTCCGGTCGAGCTGTTATCGATTGTTGCAGCGCTCGAAAGCGTGAAAGTCTGCCTTCGATCCGCTGACCTCAAGGCGCTGCGTCGCCCTTGACCACCAGGCGCTGCAGCACCCGGCGGCTCTTCCCCATGTCGTAGTTCGCCACCGCGCGATGCAGCAGGCAGCGGTTGTCCCAGAAGACGAGGTCGCCGGGCTGCCAGCGGTGCGTGTAGACGAACCGCGGCTGCGTCGCGTGCGCGAGCAGGCGGTCGAGCAGCGCACGGCCCTCGCTGGGTTCCATACCGACGACGTACGCGCAGTACATGCCGAGGAACAGGCTTTTCTCGCCGGTCTGCGGGTGTTTGCGCACGAGCGGGTGCATCACCGGCGGCGCGGCCGACCGCTCGGCTTCGGTCGGCGGACGGTCGCCGGTCGACGCCCGCATGTACTCGAGGCTGTGCACGACGCGAAGGTCCGCGATTCGACGCTTTTCATCGTCGGATAGCGCGTCGTACGCGCGCGTCATGTCGGCGAACTGCGTGTCGCCGCCGTTCTGCGGCAGCTCGATCGCGTGCAGCATCGTGAGCAGCGCGGGTATGGGCAGATACGCCTTATCCGTGTGCCAGTGGTAGTTGGACTTGAGATACGGGTTCTCGGCGGGCTGTCCGTCCGCGTCGAGGTTGGAGATTTCGTGGATGGCGCCGAGCGTCGAACCGTCGGGATTGCGAAAGACGTTGCCCTCGAGTTCGCCGAACAGCATGGCGAATTCCCCCATGCGCGTGCTGGTGAGATGCTGATCACGCACGACGATCAGGTGATGCGACAGGAACGCCTCCCGAATCCGCTCCGCGATTTCGCCTGCAAAGGAACCGCGCAGATCGACACCCGGGACTTCCGCGCCGAGCCCGCCGGACAAGGGCCGGATCGCAAGCTTTTCTCGCTGGAAGGGCGATGAACGTACATCGGGTTGCATGGCGGCAGGTTTGGGGATAGCTTTCACGCGTTGCAGCGACGATTCCCAAGCTCGCTCACTATACCGGCATCTCATGAAATCGGCACTCGTCACGGGGGCGGCCGGCGGCCTTGGCGCTGCCATCGCACGCCGGCTCGCGAAGGATGGCTACCGCATCGCCATCGTCGATACCGACGACGCTGCCGCGCACGCGCAGGCGGACGCGCTACCCGATGCCGTCGCGTTTTCCGCGGACGTGACCGACGAAGCGGCGATCGACACGGTGCTCGACGCCTTCGGCGACATCCCCGACGTTCTCGTGAACAACGCCGGCATCGTCCGCTTCGGACCTCTGCTCACACACGATGTGGCGCAGTTCCGCAAGGTGATCGACGTGAACCTGACCGGCACGTTCATCGTGACGCGCGCGGTCGCGCGGCGGATGGTCACGCGCGGCTCGGGCTCGATCGTCAACATCACGTCGCTGAATGCCGTTGCGCCGAGCCCCGACGCGGGCGCCTACCCGGCATCTAAGGCCGCCGTCGCGCTGTTGACACAGCACTTCGCGCTGGCGCTCGGACCGCACGGGATTCGCGTCAATGCGGTTGCGCCGGGTTTCATCGATGCCGGAATGAGCGCGCCCATCTACGAGGATCCGGACGTCCGTGCGGTGCGTGGAGGCAGTGTCCCGGTCGGCTCGCTCGGTACCGCGGAGGACGTGGCCGAGGCGGTCGCGTTCCTGGCATCGGACAAAGCGCGCTACACCACCGGTCATCAACTCATGGTGGATGGCGGCGTATCGTTCAGTCTCAAGAACCATTTGCCACGCAAGGCGCCGCGCGTGCGCGGCGCGAATTCATGACATCGACCTCCGCCGTTCGCGATTGCGCGCAAGCCATCATCGCTGCGATTGCCGTGCACGGCAACGACAGCGCGGCGATTGCGCCAGCCATCCGCGCCGCGCTTGCGGCATTGATCCGCGAGCCCGATCTTCTCGAGCGCGGCATCGCGCGGCAAGGCAACAACGTCGCGTTCTCCCGCTACCTGTACTACGACGGTGAGCTGTCGATCCTGATCTACGAGGTGCCGAAGGGCGCCACGATTCCCGCGCACGACCACGGCATCTGGGAGACGCTGTCGGTCTATCGCGGGCGGCTGCGACACGTCGTGTATGCGCGCGCCGACGATGGCGCCGTGCCCGGTGTCGCGGACCTGCGCGTCGAGAGCGATGCCGTGCTCGAGCGCGGCGATTTCGCAATCGTATCCCCGCCCGCCGACATTCACAGCTTCACCGCGCTGGACGAGGGCACCTACGGCATCACCGTCGTCAACGGCGCTTACAAGCCGAAGCGTCATTACTATGATCCCGCCGCGGGCACGTACGAGGTGCGGGCAGGCCGCAACGTTCGGTAAGGGCCACGACGATGGGGATCGGCGACGCTGCTGTCATCGACGTGCATGCGCACGTGCGGCTGCAGGCGACCACCGGCGCAGCGGGTCGTCACGGCCCGGAATTTGGCACCGACGAGAGCGGCAAGCCCTGGTATCGCGTGGGCAATTACAAGCTCGTCGGCGTCAAGCACACGGGCAGCCCGTTCACCGATCCGGAGCTTCGTCTCGCCAGGATGCGCGAGGCGCACATCGACTTTCAGGTGCTGTCACCCAGCCCGCTGACCTACTTCCACCACATCGAGCCGCCGGAAGCGCTCGCGTTCTGCCAGCGCCACAACGACGCCATGGCCGAGCTCGTGCGCCGCTATCCCGATCGCCTGAGCGGACTCGCGGCGGTGCCCATGCAGGACCCCGGCGCGGCGGTCGACGAGCTCACGCGCGCCGTACGCGATCTGCGACTGTGGGGTGCGGCGATCGGCACCGAGTTCGCGGAGCCGCTGCACAGCGCGAAATGGGACCGGTTCTACGAAACGCTCGTCGCGCTGGACGTGCCGCTGTTCATCCATCCCGCGCCCGCCGGAATCGACGGGCCGCCCGGCGACCCTAACCTGAAGCGCTTCGACCTCGACATCATCGTCGGCTTCGGTGCGCAGGAAGCGATCGCGGTCGCCACGCTGATCTTTGGTGGCGTGCTCGATCGTCATCCGAACCTGGATGTGTGGATCAGTCACGGCGGAGGCGCGCTGCCCGTGATGGTCGGGCGGCTTGCACAGGCGGCGCAGAAGCGCCCGTGGGCCGCTCCCGAGCACAAGAAGGATGGCGCATTCGAGGAGCGTCTTGCGCGCCTGTGGTTCGACACGCATCTGAGCGACGATCGTGCGCTTGCGCTGCTGAAGCAGATCGTAGGCACGCGCAAGCTCACGTACGGGACCAACTTTGCCGGGTGGGACCAGTCCGACGGAGGTCATCACGGACCGGTCGATCCCGTGCTCGCCGACAACGCACGGCGACTGCTTCGCCAGCCAGCGCCTACGCGCGCATGAAGGCCGCGCCGACCGTTCGCCGCGGCGCGCCCCCGCGCGCATGAATCGCGCGCCGACACCGCTTTCGCTGTCGTATTACACGGTACCGGAGCTGGCCCCGCCGGACATGGTGCGCGCCGCGGCGGACGCCGGATTCGACTACGTTGGCGTGCGACTATTGAACGGCCAGCCGAGGCGCGATCCCGCACCGCTGCTCGAGAATCCAGCGCTTCGCCGGGAAACGCTCGCATACCTGCGCCACACCGGCATCGAAGTACTGGACGCGAGCGGCGCACGCCTTGTTCCTGAAACGGATCTGTCGGCGTTCGGGAATTTTTTCGAAGCGGCAGCAGAACTCGGCGCGCGCCATGTGCTGGCCACCGGCGACGATCCGGATGAAGCGCGCCTCGCCGATCGCTTCGCAAGGCTGAGCGACGCAGCGCAGCGGTTCGGGCTGACCGTGGACATCGAGTTCGTCCCGTGGATGACGCTCTCGAGCCTGAACGACGCAGCACGCATGGTGCGCACCGTCGCGCACCCTGCCCTCGGCATCGCCGTGGACGCGCTCCACTTCGATCGCTCGGGCAGCCGGCTCGACGACCTCGCCGGGCTGCCGCGCACCTGGTTTCGCTACGTACAGCTATGCGACGCCCCCGCGCAATGGGACGACGACCGCGATGCACTCCTGCATGCCGCGACGCGCGAGCGGCTTTTTCCGGGCGAAGGCGCCATCGACCTCGTCGGTTTGTTGCGCGCTTTGCCGATCGGCATTCCCGTGGCACTCGAGATTCCGCGCGCAGCGCTGTCGCAAACGATGCCGGCACACCAGCGCCTCGAGCTTGCGACCCGAGCGGTACGACACGTGCTCGAACAGGCCTACGGCGGTCAGCCGGTCTAAGCAGCGTCCCCTGGCCCACGCGGCGCAGCGCGCACGCCGCCGAATTGCGCCCACGTCGACGCCACGTCCCAACCCGCATCGACGACAAGATTGACGCCGGTGATCGCGGATGCGCGCTCCGAAGCGAGGAACTCGATGGCTTCGGCAACCTCGTTCGGCCGAACCATCCGACCGAGCGCGGTGAACTGCGCAGGATCGGCGGCGTAACGACCCGAGCGAATGCGCGCTTCGACGCGCGGCACGAGCGTCGACCCCGGCGACACCGCGTTGACGCGCACCCCGGCGCGTCCCCATTCGCCCGCGAGGTTGCGCGCCAGCGCGACCACCGCTGCCTTGCTGGTCCCGTACGCGTGCACCGGCATGGAGCCGATCGCAGCGATCGATGCGATATTGACGATGCTGCCGCTGCCATGCGCGGCCATGCGCGTGCCGAATGCCCGGTTCGCGAGCCACGTGCCCGTCAGATTGACCTGCATCGTGCGCTCCCACACGTCCAACGGCAGGCGCTCGGGCGGAAGCACGTCCTGAAAGACCGCGGCCGCGACGACAAGCGCGACGGGCACGCCGTGCTCCGCAACGATACGGGCAGCGACGCCTTCGACGTCGTCGTCGCGTGATATGTCCATCGGGAACGCAGCGCCGCCAACATCCCGTGCGATGCGCTCGGCAGCATCCGCATCGCGATCCACGACCAGCACACGCCAGTCACGCGCGGCCATGAGGCGGCACGTTGCCTCGCCAATGCCGTTGCCGCCTCCGATCACCACTGCCACGCGAGTGCGTGTCATAGACTTTGCCTTTCGAAGAACTTCACGCGGCCGCCCGAAGCATAGCCGTCGTGCGGGCGCGCGAGGCATGGCCGCTGCGCGGGATGCGCAAGGAGAGTATCGATGAAGATCGGCTTTGTGGGACTTGGGCTGATGGGCGCGCCCATGGCCACCAATCTGGTGCGCGCCGGACACGATGTCGTCGTGCACGGACGGAATACCGCGACAGTGGCACGCCTCTGCGACGACGGTGCGCGTGCGGCGGCGTCGCTTCGGGATGTCGTGAGCGAGGTCGACGTGCTTTGCTCGTGCCGCGTGACGCCGCAGCATTCGCTCGATGTTTTTCTCGGGGACGATGGTGCGCGTGGCGCCGGCACCACGGGAATGCTGTGCATCGATTTCGCGACGATCGACCCGGCGACGGCGCAGCGGATCGACACCGGACTCGCGAAGCGCGGCATCGGCTTCCTCGACGCGCCGGTCAGCGGAGGCCCCGACGGTGCCGCCGCGGCAACGCTTTCCATCATGGTCGGAGGAAGCGAGCGCGATTTCGTGC
The DNA here is from genome assembly GCA_035278845.1 of Casimicrobiaceae bacterium. Classification (GTDB taxonomy): domain Bacteria; phylum Pseudomonadota; class Gammaproteobacteria; order Burkholderiales; family Casimicrobiaceae; genus VBCG01. The sequence goes on from DATEIQ010000269.1 coordinate 9,534, forward strand.
GTGCGCGGCCGGTGCTCGATGCCGTTGGCCGCAACGTGTTCCATCTCGGCGGCGTGGGACGCGGGCTTGCCGCAAAGCTTTGCAACAATCTGATCACCGGCACGCTGCACGTGCTCATCGCCGAGGCCATGGTGCTCGGAACGCGTCTCGGGCTCGACCCGGCGCGACTGTACGAAGTGCTCCACGCCAGCTCGGCGCGCAGCAATACGCTCGAACGCGTCGTGCCCAACCACTTCCTCGCCGGCAACTATGAACCGGGATCGACACTGTCGATGATGATCAAGGACCTCGAATGCGTGACCGCAACTGCCAAGTCGGTGGGCGTGCGGATGCTGCTTCCGAGCGTCGCGCAGCAATGCTATATCGAAGCGGAAGGCCTCGGCCATGGCGCGAAAGATCTCGCCGCCGTAATCATGCCGATGGAAGCCATCGCCGGCGTGCGGGTTGGGCAGAAGTCCGAGCGAAGCGCGCAGCGTGATGACTGAACAAGCAGTCTCGCTGCGTACGCTGAGTCCCGCCGACGCCACGTTGATGAGGTCGGTTCTGTCGATGTTCGGCCGGGCCTTCCACGACGTGCCCACGTACGTCGATGCCCAACCCGGTGATGGCTATCTCGAGAGACTCCTCGGCATGGAAACCTTCATCGCCCTCGCCGCAGTGGAGGACGACCACCTCTGCGGCACGGCGTCCGCGCACAAGGAAGGCTTGAGACAACCATGGCAACGCAATGACCGAGAGCGCGCACGCGAAGCGCGATCTCCGTGGGTGCATCTCACGTTCGCTTGCGAAGCTGGTCGAACTGGAAATTCCGGATTGAGGCAAGCCGAGCTCCGGCAGCTCGATTACCCGGCTCATCGCGCCAGCGGCCAGCGCGCGATCGATCGATAGCGCGCGCCTTCCGCGCGCGTTTGCGATTCGAGGAGCGTGACCGAGTCGGCATTCCACGCGAACGGCGCCACGCGCTCGTCCGGATACGGGCCGCGGCATTTGCGCGCGAGCGTCACGTGCGGCGCGAGCGGCCGGTCGTCCAATGCGACGCCGGCCTCCGCGAGCGCTTTGGCAAGCAATGTCGCGAGCGCGCCAAGTGGCGGCGTTGCGACCGCGCCGATCCACGCGACGCCGGCGCGGCGAAAGCCGCCAAGCGTGTCGAGCGAGAGTTCGATCGCCTCGCCGCGGAGGCTCGCGCCGATGTCGAGCAACTCCTGCAGGCGCGCGAGCGGCCACGCGTCGACGAACGCGAGCGTCAGGTGGATGTTTTCCGCGGGTACCGGCCGGCCGCGTGCAAACCGAGCCACGTCGCGCGCGAGCGCGCCTAGCGATTGCGCGAGCGGAGGCGGGGGGACGAGCGCGAAGAACACGCGCAGCGCGCGCTCTTCGCGACTCTCAGGCAGATCGTCAGCCGTTGGCGACGTGGAGCTTCGCGGCCTTGTCGAAGAACTGCTCGTCCTCGGTCGAGCCCTTCAGCGCCGTCGTCGACGCCTGGCTGCCCTGCACCGTCTGCGTCACCGCGTCGAAATAACCGGTACCGACTTCACGCTGGTGCTTGACGGCGGTGAAGCCCTGCTCGACCGCTGCGAACTCCGCCTCCTGCAACTCGACGAACGCGGCCATGTTGTGCCGCGCGTAACCGTGCGCGAGATGAAACATCGAGTAGTTGAGGCTGTGGAATCCCGCGAGCGTGATGAACTGGAATTTGTAACCCATCGCGCCGAGCTCGCGCTGGAAGCGCGCGATCGTCGCGTCGTCGAGGTTCTTCTTCCAGTTGAAGGACGGCGAGCAGTTGTACGCGAGCAGCTTGCCGGGGAACTTCGCATGGATCGCGTCGGCAAACGCCTTCGCGAACGCGAGGTCCGGCTTGCCCGTCTCGCACCAGATCAGGTCGGCGTACCGCGCGTACGCGAGGCCGCGCGCGACTGCCTGGTCGAGGCCGTTGCGTGTCTTGTAAAAGCCTTCGACGGTACGCTCGCCGGTGCAGAAAGGCTTGTCGATGTCGTCGACGTCGGAGGTGAGCAGGTCGGCCGCTTCGGCGTCGGTGCGCGCAAGCAGGATTGTCGGCACGCCGAGGCAATCGGCGGCGAGCCGCGCCGCGATCAGCTTCTCGACCGCCTCGCGCGTGGGCACGAGCACCTTGCCGCCCATGTGGCCGCATTTCTTGACCGACGCGAGCTGATCTTCGAAGTGCACGCCCGCGGCGCCGGCCTCGATCATCGCCTTCATCAGCTCGAACGCATTCAGCACGCCGCCGAATCCTGCCTCGGCGTCGGCAACGATCGGCGCAAAATAGTCGACGTCGTCCTTCGCCTCGGCATGCGCGATCTGGTCCGCGCGTACGAACGTGTTGTTGATTCGCCGCACCACCGCGGGAACCGAATTCGCGGGATAGAGCGACTGGTCGGGATACATTTCGCCCGCGATGTTCGCGTCCGCCGCCACCTGCCAGCCGGACAGGTAGATCGCTTTCAGGCCCGCCTTCACTTGCTGCAGCGCCTGGTTGCCGGTAAGCGCGCCGAGCGTGTTGACGAACGGCTCGTCGTTCAGCAGCTTCCACAGCCGCTCGGCGCCGCGTCGCGCGAGCGTGTGCTCGATGTGCAGCGAGCCGCGCAACCGCACGACGTCCTCGGCCGTGTACCCGCGCTCGATGCCTTTCCACCGCGGGTTCTCCGCCCAGTCCTTGCGCAGGCGTGCCGCTTCGAGATCGTAGTTCATGCCCTGCTCCCGTCTTCCATGCCGGCGCGCCCAGCGCGACGGCGGGTTGGTCGTAAAGCGCGCCCCGATGGCGCGGCTTCGCAAGCGAGAAGCGTGGATTCGCTGCGGAATCATGCGTCTCGCGACATCGACCGCGAAGGATCGCTTGCGCGGCTGTCGGGCACGGCGGTTCTGCCCTTGCCCTTTACGTCGCACCGCGGCGGGATCGACCGCGGCACTGCAATCGACGTTAGCAAAGAGACGACCGGCGATCAAGTGTTTTCTCGCACTGCACGATGATTTTTATTCAATACAATCAAACTATTAGAAACAGTTTCCACGATACGGAAAAAGTCGTCGCATAGTGTAGGACGGATTCTGCTGCGCCGCGTCCAAACGTCCGGCGCCCGACGCAATGGACCCGTGCGGCCGAGGCGCAGCAAGTCCCCGATCCGTAACGGGTTTCGACCGGCGATCGGTACCGGCGTCGTCGTGGCGCAATCCGCGCCCGAATGGAAGGCGCTTCCGACTGCCTGACCGCTTCGATGATCGAAGGGCGGCGATTACTCCCCGCCGCTTACACCGTGCGTTCGCGCCGCAGTGTCAGCATCGCGTCGAGCAGCTCGGGATCGTCCCACGGGACGTCGACCGAATACTTTCGCAACCACTTGCTTTGCGGATCGCGCAACCATTCGCCGGGGAAATGGACGAACACGCGCTCGTAACCGGGATCGAGCCCCGCGCGGCTCGCCGAGGGCATGTCACGCATCGCAGCGGCGAGCGCAGCGCACAGGTCGACGTTCAGCACGCCGCCGTAATGCGTCGCGGATCCGATGCGCCGATCGACGTCGACCAGCCAGGGCGTGCCGGTGTGGCGTTCGATGATGTATTCGAACGAGAAGAGCCCGCTCATTCCGAACGCCGTCACGAGTCGTTCGGACATTTCGCGCAGCTCCGGCGCGTCCCGGTAGCGAACAACGGTGGCCGGCGAGGTCACGCCGCTGAATGTCTGCAGCCGATCGCCTGCGTACCCTGCAAGCAGGCGACCATCGAACGCGGCGATCTCGTGGTAGCAGTTGTGGCCGTCGACGTGCTTCTGCAACAGCAACCGTCCGGATGAATCCGTCTCGAAATCAGAAGGGTCCGGCACGCCGAGCGTCGCAATCGCATCACAGAG
>DATEIQ010000270.1:0-4188 GCA_035278845.1 Casimicrobiaceae bacterium
CGCACGCGCGAGAACACGGTGCCGCCGAGCGTGATCCAGTTGCGCTTGCCGATCGGCCGGCAGCCGACCAGCGCCGCGATTTCGGGCACCGCTGGAATGCGCAGGTCGAACGCGCGAGTAGGCGCATGGAACGAGATCGACGAACCTTCAGCCGTCGCGCCGTCGTGCGCATGGTCGCGCTGGCGGACCTGGCCGCTGACCGGCACGCCGAGCCGCAGGCATTGATAACGGAGGCCCTCGGCGAGCGGCTGCGACGCCGAGGTGAAATAGATTTCGGCGCCGCGCGACACGCCACCGTCCGATTCGAGCAGGCCGCGCACGAGCGAGAGCGTCTGCGGACGCGGCAGGTGCGCGAGCCGCGGTGCGATGCGCTTGCGGTGGCCGTCGTCGTACAGGTCCTCGCGGGTGAACGGAATCGTGTGCGGGGTCCCGACGATGCCGCCCGTTGTCGCGTCGCGCACGACGCCACGTCCCGCCGCCCACTGCACCTGCAGATGCGTTTCGCCACGTGAAGTCTCGCGGAAGTGCACGCCGCGGCGCTCGAGGTACTCGCGCAGGAAGACCAGATGCGCGTCGCGCACCGGATTGCCCGACACGCCCCATTGCTGCCCATCCTTCGACAGGTGGCCATCGCCGAGCAGGATGCCGTACAGCCGCGCGTCGTCTTCGGTCAGGCCGTCGACCGGCGTTACTTCGGTCGGGATCGTGAGGCCGATGTAATCGCCGACCTTCAGCTGCCCGGCATCGGTCCAGTGTGGCGCGATCTTGCCCTTGGCAATCCAGTCGTGCGTGCGCTCGCTCGACTGCTCGAGCGGCACACCAGTGAGCGACCAGAACGGATGGCCGGTCGTCACTTCGAGCGGCTGCAGCGAATGCTTGACGTCGATCGCGACCATCGCGTCGTGCTGCTCGTAGACCAGCCGCTCGATCACTTCGCGATAAGTGCCGCTTTTGCCGAGCACGAGATCGCCCGCTTGCACTTGCCGGATCGGCAGCACGCCGCGGCCCGAGTAGACGAGCGTGTCAGGCGCAAAGCACTGATTCACGGCGACGGCGGTGTCGTTCACCACCTTCAGGAACGGCACGACGCCCTGCGACTTGCCGTTGGTGCCGCGGATGTGCGAGCCCATCGCGCGCACGTTCGTCCAGTCGTTGCCGAGGCCGCCGGCAAACTTCGACAGCAGCGCGTTCTCCTTGATCGCCTCGTAGATGCCGTCGAGGTCATCGGACACCGTGGTCAGGTAGCACGACGAGAGCTGCGAGCGGTGCGTGCCGGAATTGAAGAGCGTCGGCGTCGAGCTCATGAAGTCGAACGTCGACAGCACGTCGTAGAACTCCATCGCGCGCGCTTCTCGGTCGACCTCGTTCAGCGCGAGGCCCATCGCCACGCGCATGAAGAAGCACTGCGGCAGCTCGAAGCGGCGGCCGCCGACGTACTGGTCGACGAGGAAGTAGCGGTCGTAGAGCGTCTGCAGGCCCAGGTAGCCGAATTGCAGGTCGCGTTCCGGCTTGAGCGCGGCGCCGAGGCGCGCGAGATCGAATTGCGCCAGCGCCTCGTTCAAAAGGCCCACCTTGATGCCGTGCTTGACGAACTGCGGAAAGTAGTCGGCGTAGCGCGTCTGCATATCGGCCTGCGACGCTTCGCAGCCGAGCGCCTCGAAGCGCAGCGCGTCGAGCAGCAGCCGCGCGCTGACGTACGAGTACGCGGGATCCTTCTCGATCAGCGTGCGCGCGGCAAGCACGACGCACTTGCGCACCTCGTCCATCGGCACGCCGTCGTAGAGGTCCTTGAGCGTTGCCTTGAGGATGCGGTTCGGCTCTGCGTCAGCAAGGCCGGCGCACGACGCGTTGACGAGATCGGTGAGACGCTCGAAGTCGAGCGGCTTGCGCACGCCGTTATCGAGGACGTGCAGCGTGGTGTCCTCGGCGGGCGGCGCCTTCTTCTGCTTCTCCTGCGCGCGCTCCTGCGCCCGCTTCTCGCGATAGAGGACATACGCGCGTGCGACCTCGTGCTCGCCGCCGCGCATCAGCGCCAGTTCGACCTGATCCTGGATTTCCTCGATATGGATCGCGCCCCCATCCGGCTTGCGCTTCATCAGCGCGGCAACGACGGCGTCCGTCAGGCGCGCGACCTCGTCGCGCACGCGGGCGGAGTTGGCGCCCTGGCCGCCGTTGACCGCGAGGAACGCCTTGGTCATGGCGATGGTGATCTTCGCGGGCTCGAAGCCGACGACGGCGCCGTTGCGGCGGATGACCTTGAACTGCGCGTAGCGTGGGTCGGCGCTGGTCGCCACGGGACTTCCGGGTTCTCCCGCGATCAGGTCTCGCGGCGGCTGGACGGGGGAAGTGGCGGAAGGCGTGGCGATGCGCATGAGTCGACTCCTGTTTCGTGCTGGTTTCCTGCCTGCCGGCGGTGGTTTCGACGGCAGTTTTCTTAGGGGATGGGGCGCTTAAGGCGCGGCGATCCGGGCAGTGGCCCGGCAGGGCTGGCGCAGGTCCCCCGTACCCATGCGCCAACTGGCGCCAAGCGGGCGCCAAAAGGGGGTCATTCGCGTCAAACCTACTATATGTTGTGCCGTACCGCGTGTTCGACACCAAGCATAGTAGGTCGGTGGGGTCAGCGCAAGGCTTTTTTAGTCCACAGCGGAGACCGAAGAAAGACCCGGAAAAACATGGCGGTACCCGCCGCCCCGCGAACGATCACCGGTGTTTGCACCGCCTGTCCACCGGCTTGTCCACAGCGCACGAACGCAATTCGCCGGCCGACGAACGGACGCCGCCGCCGTTGCACTTATACGACACCGTCATGCGTGCGGCAGGGGCGGTGAGTGATGCCATCGAGGATTCATCGGGGGGGCCAAACGTCGGCGAGCGCAGGATTGCGTAGACGCAGGCGAAGCCTGATTGCGCGGACGCACGCCGGCAAACCCTGATTGCGCGGGCGCGCGCCGTCGGCGCACAATCGGCTGACGATCGTACGGGGACGCGCATGATCGCGAGCGCGGCGCGGCGATCACGTCGATGGTCGGAACATGCCGCGCTTTGCCGCCAACCTGACTTTTCTGTTCAACGAGGTGCCCTTCCTCGAGCGTTTCGCGGAGGCCGCGCATGCCGGCTTTCGCGCGGTCGAATTCGCATTCGCGTACGAGTACCGCATCGCCGAGCTCGTCGCGCAACAGCAGGCGAGTCGGCTCGAGGTCGTGCTGATCAACGCGCCGCCCGGCGATTACGCCGCGGGCGATCGTGGACTCGCGTCGCTCCCGGGGCGCGAGCACGAGTTCGTCGCCTCGGTCACGAACGCCCTGCAGTACGCGCAGGCGCTGCACTGTCCACGCATTCATGTGATGGCGGGCGTCGTGCCGCAGGGGGCGGACGCCGTCGAGCGCGAGCGGCGCGCCCGCACGTACGTGCGCAATCTGCGCTATGCATGCGCCGAAGCCGCAACGCAAGGCGTGACGATACTGATCGAGCCGATCAATCCGCGCGACTTTCCTGGATACCTGCTCACCACGCAGGCGCAGGCGCACGCGATTCGCGAAGAGATCGGCGCGCGCAATCTCAAGGTGCAGATGGATTTCTATCATGCGCAGATCGTCGAGGGCGACTTGACGGAAAAGCTGCGCCGGTACGCGGCGAACATCGGTCACGTGCAGATCGCCGGCGTGCCGGGCCGCCACGAACCCGACAGCGGCGAAGTCAACTACGGGTATCTGTTCAAGGTACTGGACGAGCTGCGCTACGATGGATGGGTCGGATGCGAATACCGGCCGGCGAAAGGTACAACGGCAGGACTGACGTGGCTCTACCGGCTGCTCGACCGCAAGCCGGCGCCGCAGAAGGCGCCATCGGAGTAGAAACGGCGCGCCGTAGCGGTGCGCGATGCTGGAACCGCGCGCGCCATACGTGGCGCGCCATGCGCTCGGAGATTCTCGGGAAATGCCGCTCAACTTCACCTGGCTCACGCCGGATTTCGCCACGTCGCCGCAAATCACGCCGGAGGACGTATCTGCCGCTGCCGCGGCGGGCTTTCGCAGCGTCGTCAACAACCGGCCGGATCAGGAAGGCGGTCCCGCGCAGCCGACGTCGCAGCAGATCGAGCAGGCGGCCGCCGCTGCGGGGCTCGCGTATGCGTTCCTGCCCGTGCAGTCGGCGTATCAGTCGCCGGCCGAAATCGCCCGCATGCACGAG
>DATEIQ010000271.1:0-9624 GCA_035278845.1 Casimicrobiaceae bacterium
TGGACTTTGGGGTCAGAGCAATAAGTCACTCGCTGACCGTGGATTCGTCGCTCTGCAGCGCGACTTATTGCTCTGACCCCAAAGTCCGAAGATAAGGGCGCGAGGCGAATCGCCAAAGAACCATTCGCCTTAAGCTTGTAATTCCGGAACCGCTCCGGCAGGCTGGGCGGGTGCGGCGAGTGCCAGGAGAGCGCAAATGCCATCCGAATCGAAATGGCGTCACCACGGTGTGCGCGTGGTGCGGTCCGATCAGCTCGACACGAACACGCCGCAGACACCGGGAATGAGCCGCGCGGCGGCGATCAACCACGCGCGCATGGGCGCCGAGAAGCTGTGGGCCGGCACGGTGGTGATCCATCCGAAGGCCAAGACCGGCGCGCATCATCACGGGCCGGTCGAGAGCGTCATCTACGTCGTCAGCGGCCGCGCGCGAATGAAATGGGGCGACAGGCTCGAGTTCACCGCCGAGGCGGGCCCCGGTGATTTCATCTACGTGCCGCCGTACGTTCCGCACCAGGAGATCAACGCGAGCGACACCGAGCCGCTGTCGTGCGTGCTGTGTCGCAGCGGGCAGGAGCCGGTCGTCGTCAACCTCGACTTGCCGAACGTCGAGCCCAACCCCGAGAACGTGCCGTGGGTGGACAACATCCACCGGCAGCAATAGGTCAGGCCAGCGCGCGCAGCTCGCGCAGCGCCACCGACAGCATCGCCGGATCGACAGCCGACGCTGCGCGCAACTCGCCCAGCAACTGATCCTCGCGCTCGATCGCGCGCCTGTTCCTCTCCTGCCACGCGGTAATCAGTGCCGGCGGATCGGCGCGCTCGCCGCCGCCCGCGACGAGCTCGGTTGCCACCGCGCGCTGCAGGCCCGACAGGTCGTCGAGCATCGCGCCCTTCGCCAGCCGGCGCCAGTGCTGATCCTCGGGCAATGCTGCGATCTTCTCCCGCAGCCACGGCACGCCGAGCCGCGCCGACACACGGAAGTACACGTCGGCGACGACCTCGACCGGCCGCTTCGTCGCCTCGGCGATCTCGACGATGTCGAGCGTCGCATACAGCGTGTCGAGCGCGACGACGCGCGCGGCCAGAGACGCCGGCACGCCCCGCGCGGCGTAGTCGCCGGCGACCTTGTCCGCCCGCGCGCGTTCACCCTCGTCCATCAGCTCGGGGAGCCTGCCGGCAAGCGCTTCGGCGCGTGGCGTGAACAGCGCAATCGTCGCCGCCATCTCGTCCGCGAGCCGGCGCGAGCGCAGGAACCAGAGCGTGCCACGATCGAGCAGCCGGCTCGCGTCCAGCAGCATCGCGGTCTGGACGGCGTCGTCGACGACGTTGTCCAGCGCCTCGACCTGCTGCCAGAGCGTCACGAACCCGAAGATCTCGCGCGTCAGCAGATACGCGCGGATGACCTCGTGCGCCGCGGCGCCGGTGGTCTCCATCAGCCGGTGCACGAACGTGCCGCCGACGCGGTTCACCATGCTGTTGATCACGTGGGTCGAGATGATCTCGCGCGCGAGCGGGTGTCGCGGCATATAGCTCGCGTACGCGGTGCGCAGCGCCGCCGGAAAGTAGCGCGAAAGCGCCGTCGCGACCCACGCGTCGTCAGGCAGCGGCGATGCCAGCATCTCGTCGTAGAGCCAGATTTTCCCGTAGGCCAGCACGATGGCGTCTTCGGGCGTGGCAAGCCCCTTGCCGCCCGCGCGAAGCTCGGCGATTTCCTCGTCGGACGGCAGGAACTCGATCGGACGCGAAAGCCGGCCGCGCTTCTCCAGGAACTGGATGAAGCGCTGCTGCGCGTCGAGCAGCCGCGGCGCGATCCGGTCCATCGCCGACAGCGCCTGCGTCTGGAAATAGTTGTCGCGCAGCACCAGCGCGGCGACGTCGCTCGTCATGCCGGCGAGAAGCGAATCCCGCTGCTTCAGCGTGAGCTCGCCGTCGGCGATCGCGATCCCGAGCAGGATCTTGATGTTCACCTCGTGATCGGACGTGTCGACGCCTGCGGAGTTGTCGATCGCGTCGGTATAGATGCGTCCGCCGCCGCGCGCGTACTCGATGCGCCCGAGCTGCGTGAAGCCCAGGTTCCCGCCTTCGCCGACGACCTTGCAGCGCAGGTCGCGCCCGTCGACGCGCAGCAGGTCGTTGGCGCGGTCGCCGACCTGCGCATGCGACTCGGCGGACGACTTCACGTACGTGCCGATTCCACCGTTGTAGAGGAGGTCGACAGGCGACTTGAGGATCGCGGAAATGAGCTCCGTCGGCGTGAGTGACGGCACGTCGATCGCAAGCGACTTGGCGACCTGCGGCGTGATCGCGATCGCCTTTGCGCTTCGCGCGTGAATGCCGCCGCCGGGTGAAAGCTTCGCCGCGTCGTAGTCGGCCCACGACGAGCGAGGCAGTTGAAACAGCCGCTCACGCTCGGCAAACGACGTCTCCGCCACCGGATCGGGATCGAGGAATATGTGGCGGTGGTCGAACGCGGCGACGAGCCGGATGTGTCGCGACAGCAGCATGCCGTTGCCGAACACGTCCCCCGACATGTCGCCGATCCCGGCAACGGTGAAGTCCGTCGTTTGCGTGTCGATGCGCATCTCGCGGAAATGGCGCTTGACCGATTCCCAGGCGCCGCGCGCGGTGATGCCCATCGCCTTGTGGTCGTAACCCGCCGAGCCGCCCGACGCGAAGGCATCGCCGAGCCAGAAGCCGTACTCGCGGCTCACCGCGTTCGCGTAGTCGGAGAACGTAGCAGTGCCCTTGTCAGCCGCGACGACGAGGTACGGATCGTCGGGATCGTGGCGGCGCACCTGCGGCGGCGGCACGATGGCGTCGCCTTCGCGATTGTCGGTGAGATCGAGCAGTCCCCGCAGGTAATCCTGATAGCAGGCGATGCCTTCCTTCATCAGCGCTTCGCGAGTGCCGGCGGCCGGGGGACGCTTCAGCACGAAGCCGCCTTTCGATCCGACCGGCACGATCACCGTGTTCTTCACCATCTGCGCCTTGACGAGGCCGAGCACCTCCGTGCGGAAATCCTCGGGGCGATCCGACCAGCGCAACCCGCCGCGTGCGACGCGGCCTCCGCGCAGGTGCACGCCCTCGAACCGCGTCGAATAGACGAAGATTTCGAACATCGGCGCGGGCTCGGGGAGTCCCGGCACGCGCGCGGGGTCGAACTTGAACGACAGGAAGTACCTCGGCGCGCCGGCCGCATCCCGGCGCCAATAGTTGGTGCGCGTCGTCGCAAGGATCAGCGCGAGATACTGGCGCAGCACGCGGTCCTCGGACAGGTTGTCCACGGCGTCGAGCGCCTTCTCGATCGCGTGCACCTGCGCCTCGCGTCGCGCGTCGTTGTCGGGCGCAGGCGCTGGATCGAACCGCAGCTTGAACAGCGCCACCAGCGCGGCGGCAGTCGTCGGATGCGCAGCGAGCGTCGCTTCGATGAACGCCTGCGACAGCGCGAAGCCGATCTGGCGCATGTAGCGGGCGTAGGCGCGCAGGATCGTCACCTCGGTCGCCGGCAGCCGCGCCGCGATCACCAGCCGGTTGAAGTCGTCGTTCTCGACGTCGCCGTTGAAAACCCGCCCGAACGCGTCCTCGAACAGCGAATGCAGCGCGTCGATGTCGAGATCGGTCGCCTTCGGGAGCTGCAGGTCGAGGTCGTGCAGAAAGACGGGCTCGCGACCCGCCGCGACAATCCGGTGCGGCCGCTCGTTCAGGACCTTGACGCCCATTCGTTCCAGCATCGGCAGGCTGTCGGACAGCGCGACCGGCGCACCGCGGCGGAACAGCTTGAAGCGCAACGTCCCGGCCTGCGCCTCGAGTGGCCGCGACAGCGACATGCCGAGCGGGCTCGCGGCCGTCAGCCTGTCCATCATCTCGATGTCCGGCACCGCCTGCCGCGCCGCGAATTCGTCCCGGTAACCGGCGGGAAAGGCACCGCCGAACACGCGGAACAGCGCGTTGCCGCGCGCATCGCCCAGCGCTTGAACGAGCGCGTCCTTGAGCCCGTCGTCCCAGCGGCGCGCGGCCGTCGCGAGCTTCGCCTCCAGCGCGCGCGTATCCACTTCCGGCACTTGGCCGGGCGTCGTGCGAACGGTGATCATCACGCGTGCGAGCGGCGATTCGGACAGGTGCACGTTGAAATCCGATCCCTGGCCGTTGAACGCCTGCAGCAGCAGCGCCTGCCACTTCTGCCGCACTTCGGTACGGTAGCGCTCGCGCGGCGCGTAGATCAGGCAGGTGACGAAGCGCTCGAACGGGTCGCGGCGCAGGAACAGGCGAAAGCGCTGGCGGTCGCCGAGGTGCAGGATGCCGGTCGCCGTGCGGACGAGGTCGTCCTCGCCGATCTGGAACAGCTCGTCGCGCGGATAGTTGTCGAGGATGTTGACGAGCTGCTTCTCGGCGTGCCCGCCGGCCGGCAGGTTCACGCGGCGAATCACGTTGGCCGTCTTGTGGCGCAGCAGCGGGATGTCGGCCGGGTTCGCGCTGTAGGCCGTGTGCGTGAACAGGCCGAGAAAGCGGTGCTCGCCGCACACTTCACCCGCCGCGTCGAAGCGCTTCACGCCGATGTAATCGAGGTACCCCGGCCGGTGCACGGTCGAGCGCGACGTCGATTTCGTGATGACGAGCAGCTCCGGCCGCCGCGCGTACGCGCGCACGCCCGACGGAAGCGCCGAGAAGCTCGACGCGAGGTCCTTGCCGGGCGCCTCGCGCAGCCGCGCGAGGCCGAGGCTCGTGCCGGGAACGATCTGCAGCGCATCCTGGCCATCGATGCGCACGAGATCGTGGCAGCGATAGCCGATGAACGTGAAGTGGTTGTCGGCGAGCCAGGCGAGGAACGCGGCGCCCTCTTCGCACTGCTCGCGCAGCAGCGGCGGCGGGTTGCGCTCGATGTCGGCGGCGATCGCGCGCGCCTTGTCGCGCATCGCTTTCCAGTCGGCGACCGCGCAGCGCACATCGCCCAGCACGCGAACGATGTCGGTCGCGAGCGCATCGAGCGCGGCAGCGTCGGTCGTGCGGTCGATCTCGAGGTGAATGAACGATTCGGGGCGGCGCGCAGGCGAGTCTTCGCCGACGTCGGTCAGCACGCCGTCCGCCGACCGAGTGACCGGAATGATCGGATGGATGATCAGGTGCAGGACGACGCCATGCCGATTCGCCTCCATCGCGACCGAGTCGACGAGGAACGGCATGTCGTCGTTGACGATCTCGACGATCGTATGCTGCGACTGCCAGCCATGCTCCTCGAGCGTCGGATTGAACGCACGCACGCGCGCATGGCCCGGCTCGCGGCGACGCGCGAAATTGAAATGCGACAGCGCCGCGCCGTAGAGGTCGGCCGGCAGGCGTTCCTGCAGATCCTCGGGATCGACCTGCGCGTAGTAACGCGTCACGAAGGCCTGAACGGTCGCCTGCGACTCCGGCGCGACGCGCGCCGCGACGAGCGCGGCGATCTGCTGCTGCTGCACAAGCCGCACGTCCTCGACGGCGTCGTTCACGGCTGCCTCCTCGCACGCGCGCCTGCCCGGCGCGCATCATGTTCGGGGAGACGAGTCTACGCTGGCGTGCGGCGGCCCGCGCGCGCGAGGCGCCGCTGGCGGACCTCGTTCAGTATCTCGCCTGCGACGAGGCCGACGGTCGCGGCGATTGCGGCGGCAATCCGAAAGTTCGCGAGCCGCCGGACCCCGCCGGCACGCGCGGCGGGGGGCAGGCCTCGGTCCATCGGCACGAGGTGATGCGGCGCCGCATCGCGCGCCTGGTTGGTGTCAGAGCCTTCGTCCTTCGCGGCACGATCGGCCTGCTGCTGCGCCGATTGCTTTTCCGCTGGCTTCGCGTGCGTCATCCGGCTGCCGTGCCGGTAGGCGTAGGTCTTCGTGAACTCGGCGCCGAGCAGGAAGATCTGCGCCGAGTAGTAGACCCACAGGAGCACGATGACGAGCGAGCCGGCCGCGCCGAAGCCGGACGCCACGCTGCTCTTGCCGAGATAAAGCCCGATCAGCAGCTTGCCGATCTGGAACAGCAGCGACGTCACGATCGCCCCGACCCACACGTCCTTCCAGCCAATGTGAACGCGCGGCAGCAGCTTGTAAATCATCGCGAACAGGCCGGTGATTATGGCGAAACTCACGACGAAATTGACCGTCTGGAGCACGAACTCCCACTCGGTGAACCACGCGTCCCAGAAATGACTGAGCGCGGAGAGCGCGGCGGAAAAAATCAGCGACACGAGCAGCAGGAAGCCGATGCCGAGAATCATGCCGAAAGAGAGAAGGCGGCCGCGCAGCATCCCCCAGATGCCGGCCTTCTCGGGCTTCGGTGCGTCCCAGATGCGGTCGAGGTCGCTTTGCAGCTCGCCGAACACCGTAGTCGCGCCGAGCAACAGCGTAACGATGCCGGCGATTGCCGCGAACGTTCCCCTGCCGGGCTCGCTCGCGCTCTTGACGAGCCCCTGGATCGCCGCCGCGCCCTCGTCGCCCACGAGCCCGCGAAGCTGGGCGAAGATCTCGCCACTCGCCGCGTCCTGCCCGAAGAAGAAGCCGGCCACCGCAATGGCGATCACCAGCAGCGGCGCGATCGAGAAGATCGTGTAATACGCGAGCGCCGCGCCCATGCTCGGCGCATAGTCCTCCGACCACTGCGAGACCGATTCCTTGATCAGCGACCACATGGGGGTTCTCCAGGCAGCCGCGTCGGCGCGCGCGGCGATCGCAGGTTACATCCCTTCGTTGGACACCGCTGTCGGCGGCCGGCGGACGCGCGCGTACGCGCTTTGCCGACGTTTCCGGCGTAGCGCGGCCCGCCTCGTCAGTGGGGCTCGACCGCGTAGTACGCCCACCGGAAGCGCTGGAATGCGCTCGGCTTGAAGCCGCGCAGCCACGGCTGCGTCAGATCGTTCCGATACGGATAGCTCGCGAGAATCCACGGCGCGTAGGCCGCGATCAGCTCGTTCAGCTTGCGAAACGCTGCGTTGCGTTGCGGACCGTCGGGCAGCGCATGCGCCTCGTCGTAAAGCCGATCGTATTCCGGCAGCCGCAGCCGCGAGTCGTTGGACGTGCCGATGTTGCGGGTGACGAGATTGCTGTAGAACGAGTCGCCGTCGGGGACGTTGCTGATCCACCCGAGCCCCCACATCATCATCTGCCCGGCCTCGGTCATCTTGTTGAGCTCGGGCCACTTGTTCTTGACGAACGTGGTGCGCAGGCCGATTGCATCCATGCTCCGCTTCCACAGCTCGTCGCTCGCGCGCGCGGTCGCGTCGGTGGTCGAGCCCTTCGCCAGCGTCAGCGGCTTGCCGTCGGGCGTCTCACGATAGCCGTCGCCGTCGCGATCCCGATAGTCGAAGCGGTCGAGCAATGCGCGCGCGGCGACCGGGTCGTAGGTCGTCGGGACGGCAATCGACTTGTCGTGCCCGAGCAGCCCGGGTGGCACCGGCTGATCGGCGACGACGCCCTGGCCATTCTGAAGTTGTGCAAGCGCGGCGGCGCGGTCGTAGCCCATCGCCACGGCACGGCGCAACGCGATTTTCGCCGGCGTGTAGCCGCCGACCAGCGGATCGTCGAGGTTGAAGAAGAAGAATTCGAGGGACGGCTCGCCGCTGCGATGCAAAACGATCCCGCGCGCCGCGAGCGGGGCCTTCAGCTTGTCGCCATCGAGCACCGTCGGCGCGAGCGACGCCGGCACGGTGACGTAGTCGAGCTGGCCGCCATCGAACGCGAGCATGCGCGGCTGCGCTTCCTCGATGATGCGAATGTCGATCGTTCCCGTGAGCGGCAGCTTCCGACCCGTCAGTCCCTTTGCGATCGCCGCATCGCCGGCGTCGCTGCCGGGTGGCGGGTAGTGCTCGGGGCGGAAATCGGGATTGGCCTCGAGCACGATCCGCTGACCGCGCGTCCACGATGCGAGCCGATAAGGCCCGGTGCCGACCGGATGCTCCATCACGCGATGCGACGCGTCCTGGTAGCGCTCGACGACCTCGCGCGCGACGGCCGCGAAGCTCGACGTCGTCAGCCACCACTTGAACGCATAATCCGGCTGCTTGAACCGGATACGCAGCGTGTAGCGGTCGAGCGCCTGCAGGCCTTCGATCTTCTCGTCGTAGTCGAACGTGCCGCGCTTGCGCGCGCGGGCGAGCGGTTCCTCGAGCCCCACCAGCGTGCGCTCGAACAGGTACAGCCAATACGAGCGAACCTTCGGGTCGAACACCCGCTTGATGCTGTAGACGTAGTCCTCGGCGGTGAGCTCGCGGCGCTTGCCGCGGAAAGCCGGATCCGCCGCGAAGTAAATGCCGCGCTTGACCTTGATCGTGTACGTACGGCCGCCGTCGGTGATCTCAGGGAGGCCGTCGGCGGTGTTCGGTTGGAGCACGGCCGGGCGCGCAAAGTAGTCGTAGCGATAGAGCGGATCGAAGATGGCGAGGCAGACGGCGTCGGAGTACGTGTCGCCGATCGCCTGCGGATCGAAACCGGTTTCGGCGACTGGAAACGCGACGCGCAGCGTGCGTGCAGCGTCGGCCGCGAGCGCGGGCGACGCTGGCACCGTGAACAGAGCGACTGCCAATGCGAGCGCGGCTGCGCGCATCGAGGACCGCGCGCACGATACAAAAATCGTGGTTCGCATCGACAATGCAAACGCCATCATTCGCCGCGCGACGCTAGAAACGCGGCAAGGCGTGCGACGCCGTCGTCGAGCCGCTCGTCCGTCGCCGCGAAGCACCAGCGCACGAACCCTTCTCCCTCCGGCCCGAACGCACTTCCGGGCGCGAGTCCGAGCTTCGCGTCGCGCACGAGCGCGCGGCAGAACGCCCTGCTGTCGGACAGCCCCGCGACACGGAAGAACGCGTACATCGCGCCGGCCGGCGACGCCGAGTCGACACCGGGCAACGCGTGGAGTGCAGCGAGCAGCCGGTCACGTGCATGCCGCAAGCGATCGCGCACGGCCGCGACCGTCGCTTCGCCTTCCGTGATCGCGGCGACGCCCGCGCGCTGGACGAATACCGGCGAGCACGACGTGTTGTACTCGATCAGCTTGCCGATCTCGGGCATCAGCGCTTCGGGCGCCACGATGAAACCCAACCGCCAGCCCGTCATCAGCCAGGCCTTGGAGAAGCTGTTCGTGCTCACGACGCGCGCGTCGCGGCTCGCGACATCGAGAAACGACGGCGCGCACGGCGCGTCGCCGAAGTACAGCCGCTCGTAGACGTCGTCTGCGACGATCCAGATGCCGAGGTGCTCGCAATGCGCGGCGAGCACACGCTGCGCCGCCGCGTCGATCGTCCAGCCGGTCGGATTGTTCGGCGAATTGATCATCAGCGCGCGCGTGCCCGGCACGAGCGCAGCGAGCAGGCGGTCGAGGTCGAGTGTCCAGCCGCCACGGCCGAATGCGAGTGGCACACATACGACGTCGGCGCGCAAGATCTTCGGGATCTCGACGAGATTGGGCCACAGCGGCGTCACGACGACGACGCGGTCGCCCGGGGCCACCAGCGCCTGCACGGCGAGCATCAGCGCCGACATGCCGGAGGCTGTGACCGCGACGTTTGCGTCGGACGTCAGGCCGTGCAGCCGGCTCACGTAGTCCGCAATGGCTGCGCGCAATTCCGGGATGCCGAAGTTCTGCGCGTAGAAGGTCTCGCCG
>DATEIQ010000272.1:0-7770 GCA_035278845.1 Casimicrobiaceae bacterium
GATGCCGTCCTCGCCGTGCGTGAACGGCATCTGCAGATAGAAGAAGTACATCATCTGCGCGACGGCGAGCGTGATCATCGCGAAATAGATCCCCTGCCTGCGAATCGCGAGCGCGCCGACGACCGTCCCCAGTGCGGCCGACGCGACGGTTCCGGCCACGATCGCGAGCTCGGGTGGAAACCCCCACACCTTCGCCGCATGCGCGCAAACATAACCGGCGGTACCAAGGAACATCGCGTGCCCGAACGACAGCAGGCCGCCGAAGCCGAGCAGCAGATTGAACGCGCACGCGAAAAGCGCGAAGCACAGCGCCTTCATCATGAACACCGGGTAGATGCCCACGAACGGCGCGAGCGCGAGAAGCGCCGTCATCACGGCCGTGCCGGCGAGCACGCCGGTGCGCGCGCGACTCGCGGCGACGGCGATCGGCGCGGCGGTCGCCATCAGCGCTCCCGTCCGAACAGGCCGGCCGGCTTGATCATCAGCACGATCACCATGATGACGAAGATCACGGTATTCGACGCCTCGGGATAGAAATATTTCGTGAGCCCCTCGATGACGCCCAGCCCGAATCCGGTCAGGATGGCGCCCATGATCGAGCCCATGCCGCCGATCACGACGACCGCGAATACGACGATGATGAGGTCGGCGCCCATCAGCGGGTTGACCTGGTAGATCGGCGCCGCCATCACGCCGGCGAGCGCGGCGAGCGCGACGCCGAAGCCGAACGTGAGCGTGATCATCCGCGGCACGTTGATGCCGAAGGCCTGCACCAGCGCCGGATTCTCGGTCGCCGCGCGCAGGTAGCTGCCGAGCTTCGTCCGCTCGATCACGTACCACGTCGACAGACAGACGATCAGCGAGGCGACGATCACCCAGCCGCGGTAGATCGGCAGGAACATGAAGCCGAGATTGACGCCGCCCTGCAGCGCCGAAGGGATCTGGTAGGGCAGTCCGGACGAGCCGAATTCGTTGCGGAACACGCCCTGGATGATCAGCGCGAGGCCGAACGTCAGCAGCAGGCCGTAGAGATGGTCCAGCTTGTAGAGCCGCGAAAGCATCGTCCGCTCGATCAGCATGCCGAACGCACCCACCGCGATCGGCGCAATGATCAGCGCAGGCCAGTAGCCGATGCCCGTGTCGCCGATCACCGCCTTGTTCAGCAGGAACCACGCGCAGAACGCGCCCATCATGTACTGCGCGCCGTGCGTGAAATTGATGATGTTGAGCAAACCGAAGATCACCGCGAGGCCGAGCGACAGCATCGCGTAGAACGCGCCGTTGATGAGGCCGATCAGCAGTTGGCCGAAAAGTGCCTGCATGTCGCTTCCTGCCGTTACAGAACCAGGACCGGGGACGGGGGGCGGCGGACGAGCGTGCCTCGCCGTGAGGTCATGCCGATGCGCCTCTCATCCCTCACCCTCGCCCCTCGTCCCGGTTCTCAACCTACTTCACCAGCGAGCATCCGCCGTCCTTCAGCGGCCGGAACGCCTGGTCGGCCGGGATCGTCGCGAGGACCTTGTAGTAATCCCACGGCGCCTTCGATTCGGAGGGTTTCTTCACTTCGACGAGGTACGCCGGATGAATCTTGCGGCCGTCGACGCGGATCGAGCCCTTGCCAAACAGCGGATCGTCCGTCGGCATCTCCTTCATCTTCGCGACGATCTTCGCGCCGTCGCCATCGCCCTTCAGCGCCTCGACCGCCTTCAGGTAATGCAGCACGGACGAGTAGACGCCGGCGTGCACCATCGTCGGATGGATGCCCTTGTCCTGCGGCGCGAAGCGCTTCGAGAAGGCGCGCGTCTGGTCGTTCATGTCCCAGTAGAACGTCTCGGTGAACGTCAGGCCTTGCGCCGTGTTGAGACCGAGCGCGTGGATGTCGGTGATGAACACCAGCAGCCCCGCGAGGCTTTGTCCGGCTTTGACGATGCCGAACTCGGCCGCCTGCTTGATCGAGTTCGTCGTGTCACCGCCCGCGTTCGCGAGGCCGATCACTTTCGCCTTCGACGATTGCGCCTGCAGCAGGAACGAACTGAAGTCCTGCGTGTTGAGCGGCACCTTCACGCCACCCAGCACCTTGCCGCCCGCCTTCTCGACGGCCGCCGTCGTGTCGCGCTCGAGTGCGTGGCCGAAGGCGTAATCCGCGGTGATGAAGAACCACGTGTTGCCGCCATGCTTGGTGATCGCCGTGCCTGTCCCGTTCGCGAGCATCCACGTGTCGTACGCCCAGTGGACCGTATTGGGCGTGCACGCCTTGCCGGTCAGATCCGAGGATCCGGGACCCGACGCGAGGAATACCTTGTTCTTGTCCTTGGTGATCTGGCTCACGGCGAGCGCGACGCCCGAGTTCGGCACGTCGACGATCACGTCGACGCCCTCGGTGTCGTACCAGCGGCGCGCGATGGCCGAGCCGACGTCCGGCTTGTTCTGGTGGTCCGCGGAGACGATTTCGACCTTCACGCCGCGCTTTTCGACTCCGGAGTCCTCGACCGCCATCTTGGCCGCCAGTACCGAGCCGGCGCCCGCCAGGTCGGTGTACAGGCTCGACATGTCGGACAGCACGCCGATCTTGATCGAGTTGTTCGTCATCTGCGCGTGCGCGGCGCCCGCGGCGAAAGCGCCCGCGATCGTCAGCGCCAGCAGACTGCGTTTGAATGCCTTCATGTCTTGCACCTCCAGTTGAAAGAAAACGCCGGGCTCACTGCACGACCCTCCACGCTTACACGCCGAGATACTCGTGCAGCTTGCCCATGTTCCGATCGAGCTCGGCATTCGGGATCATGTCGATGATCCGCCCGTGCTCCATCACGTAATGCCGATCCGCGACCGTTGCCGCGAAGCGGAAATTCTGCTCGACGAGCAGGATCGTGAAGCCCTGCTGCTTCAGCGTGCCGATCGTGCGCCCGATCTGCTGCACGATCACGGGCGCCAGCCCTTCCGTCGGCTCGTCGAGCAACAGCAGCCGGGCGCCGGTGCGCAGAATCCGGCCGATCGCCAGCATCTGCTGCTCGCCGCCCGAAAGCTTCGTCCCCTGGCTCTTGCGGCGCTCGGCCAGATTCGGGAACAGCTTGTAAATCGCGTCGACCGAAAGCCCGCCATCGCGCACCTTGGGCGGCAGCATGAGGTTCTCCTCGACGTTCAGGCTCGAGAAGATTCCGCGCTCCTCGGGGCACCACGCGATGCCGAGGCGCGCGATGCGGTTCGATGGCAGCCGCGCGGTTTCCTGGCCCTCGAAGACGATCGAGCCCTCGCGCCGGGGCACGACGCCCATGATCGACTTCAGCGTCGTCGTCTTGCCGGCGCCGTTGCGGCCGAGCAGCGTGACCACTTCGCCCTGCGCGACGTCGAACGCGACACCATGCAGGATGTGCGATTCGCCGTACCACGCCTGCAGCTCGCGCACGGTGAGCAGCGGGCTCGCGGCGGCTTGCGGCGCCCGAATCGGCTGCGCGCTAGCCATGCCCGCCTCCCATGTAAGCCTCGACGACGGCGGGATTCGTCGACACCGAAGCGTAATTTCCCTGCGCGAGCACTTCGCCGCGCGCAAGTACCGTGATGTGGTCGGACAGCGTCGACACGACGGAGAGATTATGCTCGACCATCAGGACCGTGCGATTCGCGGACACGCGCTTGATCAGCGCGGCGATCCGCTCGACGTCCTCGTGCGTCATCCCGGCGGTCGGCTCGTCGAGCAGCATCATCTCCGGCTCGAGCGCGAGCGTCGTCGCGATCTCGAGCGCGCGCTTGCGCCCATACGGCAATTCGACCGCCGTCGTTTTCCCGAACGCCGACAACCCGACCGCCTCGATCAGCTCGCCGGCGCGCGCGTCGAGCTCGTTCAGCACGCGCTCGGAACGCCAGAAGTCGAACGAACGGCCGCGCTTGCGCTGCAACGCGATGCGCACGTTCTCGAGCACGGTCAGGTGCGGAAACACCGCTGAAATCTGGAACGAGCGCACGAGCCCGAGGCGCGCGATCGCGGCCGGGCGCGAGCCGGTGATCTCGCGGCCGTTGAAAAAAATCTGCCCGCGCGTCGGCGTCAGGAAATGCGTGAGCAGGTTGAAGCAGGTGGTCTTGCCCGCCCCGTTCGGTCCGATCAGCGCATGGATCGTCCCTCGCCTCACGGCCAGGTCGACATTGTTGACGGCCACGAAGCCCTTGAACTCCTTGGTGAGTCCGCGCGTCTCGAGGATCGTGTCGTCAGCCATGCGGCAAAAAATATCTCTGGCGCGAAAAAATCCGCGCCGGTCTCCAAGTACCCGGGTTGGCGCGGATTATCCCGATCGGGCTGCCGATTGGCAATGCAAATCAAGCCTCACCGCGTAGCGGCCCAGTTTGCGCCGCGCTTTTCCAGAAATGCATCGATACCCTCGGCCGCATCAGGGTCGAGCAGATTGCAGGCCATGGCCTCGGTGGTGACCGTGTAAGCGTCGCGAAGCGGACGATCCACCTGACGGTAGAACGCTCGCTTGCCGATGGCGACCACCGCCGCGCTGCGCGCCAGGATCCGGTCGGTGAAGACCTTGACCGCGGCATCGAGCGCGCCGGCTTCGACGACGCGGTTCACGAGCCCCCAGTCGAGCGCAGTCGCGGCGTCGATCGGATCCCCGGTGAGCAACAGCTCCATCACCCGCTTGCGCGACACGTTGCGCACGACGCCGACCGCGGGCGTCGAGCAGAAGACGCCGACGTTGACGCCCGGCAGCGCAAAACGCGCGGTGTCGGCCGCAACGGCCAGGTCGCACATCGACACGAGCTGGCAACCCGCCGCGGTCGCGATGCCGTGGACGCGGGCGATCACCGGCTGCGGCAGCTCGGTGAGCTTCACCATGACGCGGCTGCACGCGCCGAACAGCTCGCGCTGCCAGTGCTCATCCGGATGCGCGCGAAGCTCCTTCAGGTCGTGTCCCGCGCAGAACCCCTTGCCGGCCGCGGCGACCACGACGACGCGAACCGTGGACGACGCGGCAACGTCGTCGATTTCGCGCTCGAGCGCCTGCAGCATGTCGCGCGACAACGCGTTGTAGCGGTCACCGCGATTGAGCGTCAGCGTGCGGACGCCGTCGCGCGTGTCGGAAAGCACGTACGGAATGACGTTCGGGTCGATGGGTGCGTTCATGACGATTCCATGCTACTCGATAGCGGCAACGGATCCTGCCCGCTCGCGCAGCAGGAACTTCTGGATCTTGCCGGTCGACGTCTTCGGCAGCTCGCCGAACACGACGCTCTTCGGTACCTTGAACCGCGCCAGATGCTGCCGGCAATGCTCGACGAGCTCTCCCTCGGACACCGAGGCGCCGGGCTTCAACTCGACGAACGCGCACGGGGTTTCGCCCCAGCGCGCATCGGGCTTCGCGACGACCGCCGCCGCGAGAATCGCCGGATGGCGGTAAAGCACGTCCTCCACTTCCAGCGAGCTGATGTTCTCGCCGCCCGAGATGATGACGTCCTTCGAGCGATCCCTGATCTTGACGTAGCCGTCCGGCTGCATCACGGCGAGATCACCCGAATGGAACCAGCCGCCTGCGAACGCCTCGTCGGTTGCCGGGGGATTCTTGAGGTAACCCTTCATCGTGATGTTGCCCCGGAACATGATTTCGCCCATCGTCTCGCCGTCGGCGGGAACGGGCAGCATCGTCTCCGGGTCGAGCACCGTCATGCCCTCCTGGCAGGTGTAGCGCACGCCCTGGCGGCCGTTGCGCTCGGTGCGTGCGCCGATGTCGAGCGATGCCCACTCCTCGTGCTTCGCGCACACCGCAGCCGGGCCATACGTCTCGGTCAATCCGTAAACGTGCGTGATGTCGAAGCCCATGCGTTCCATGCCCTCGATCACCGCGGCCGGCGGCGCGGCCGCAGCCACCAGGCAGCTCACGCGATGTGCGATGCCGCGCTTCCATTCTTCCGGCGCATTGATCAGCATGCCGTGGACGATCGGCGCGCCGCAGTAATGCGTGACTTTTTCGGTCCGGATCGCTTCCAGGATCGCGGCCGCTTCGACGCGACGCAGGCAGACGTTGGTGCCCGCGTTCGCGGCCATCGTCCACGGGAAGCACCAGCCGTTGCAATGGAACATCGGCAGCGTCCACAGGTATACCGAATGTCGCGGCATGCCCCAGTCGACGATGTTCGACAGCGCGTTCAGGTAGGCGCCGCGGTGGTGATAGACGACGCCTTTGGGGTTGCCGGTGGTGCCGGACGTGTAGTTGAGCGCGATCGCGTCCCACTCGTCCGCCGGCGGCTGCCACGCGAAGTCGGCGTCGCCATGCGCGATGAACGTCTCGTAGTCGGATTCGCCGAGCAGGTCGCCACCCAGACCGAGCGCATCGACGACGTCGATGACGAGCGGCTTCTTCTGCATCCGCGCGAGCGCGCCCGAAACCGTCGGCGCGAACTCGGTATCGGTGATCAGCACCTTCGCTTCGCCGTGTCCGAGCATGAACGCGATGGCCTCGGCGTCGAGGCGCGTATTGAGCGTGTTCAGCACGCCGCCCGTCATCGGCACGCCGAAATGGCACTCGACCATCTCCGGCGTGTTCGCCAGCATCGCGGCCACCGTGTCGCCGATGCCGATGCCGCGATGCGCGAGCGCGGACGCGAGCCGGCGCGAACGGGCATACGTCTCCTGCCACGTGTACCGCCGCGGGCCGTGCACGACGGCGGTGCGGTGCGGCCACGTGTAGGCGGTTCGCGCGATGAACGACAGCGGCGTGAGCGTCGCGTAATTGGCGGCGCGGCGATCGAGGTGCTGGTCGTAGATGCCCGGCATGGCGAGCCCCTGGATGCGCGATGGTGTTCGCATCGTAGCAAAGTCGCTTTGCGGCGACAGGCGTACGCTTGCCGATGCGGTCGGGTTTCGCTAGTGTCGGCTCGCGCACACCGTTTCCTCGGAGCATTCAATGGGTCATCGTCTGTCGAAGATCGTCACCCGCACCGGCGACGCCGGCACCACGGGCCTCGGCGACGGCTCGCGTGTCGCGAAGAACAGCGCGCGCATCGAGGCGATCGGGGCGGTCGACGAGCTCAACTCGTGCGTCGGCGTCATGCTGGTCGAAACGCTGCCCGAAGATGTTCGTGAGCTCCTCACCGACGTGCAGCACGATCTCTTCGACCTGGGCGGCGAGCTGTCGATACCGGGGCACGCGTCGATGACCGATGCGCACGTCGCGCGCCTCGAAGACGCGGTCGAGCGCTACAACGCAGATCTTCCGCGCCTCAAGGAATTCATCCTGCCGGGAGGGACGCGCGCCGCCGCGCTTGCGCACGTCGCGCGCACCGTGTGCCGCCGCGCCGAGCGCGCGGTCGTCGCGCTCGCAGCCGCGGAAAACGTGTCGGCCCCCGTTCGCGTGTACCTGAATCGCCTTTCCGATCTGCTGTTCGTGCTCGCGCGCGTGCTGAACCGCGCGGGCGGCGCCCCGGACGTGCTGTGGCAGAAGGGGCGGGTGCGCGGGGACCCGCCGCCATGAGCGGAAACGCCGGCACGGCGCAGGCCGAGCGGAGCGCGCGGCTCGCCGCGCTGCTTTCGCGCATCTCGCTGTCCGACCAGCGCGCGTTCGAGGAGCTCTACCGGTCGACGTCGGCGCATCTGTACGCGGTCGCGCTGCGTATCGTCGGTGAACGCGCAATCGCCGAGGAGATCGTGCAGGAGGCCTACGTCAATGTCTGGCACCATGCGGCCACCTACGATGCGGCCCGGAGCCAGCCGCTGACGTGGCTCATGTCGATCGCCCGCAACCGGGCGCTCGATCTCAAGCGGCGGCGCGAAGTGGACAC
>DATEIQ010000273.1:0-9567 GCA_035278845.1 Casimicrobiaceae bacterium
AATCGACTACGGCGGCGGCCTGTTTCGCCTCGACGGCGGCACCGAGGTTCGCGTCACGCGGCTCGCCGACCACGACTTCGCATTGTTCGTCGACGCCGGGAGTGTCGTCGTTCGTGTTCGCGTGCACGACGCGGACGATTCGGTGCGCATCGCGACGCCGGCGACCGAGATCGCGCTCGTCCGTCCGGGGCTCTATCGCATCGACGTCGCTGCGGACAGTCCGCAGACGAGCGTCACGGTTCGCATCGGGGAAGCGGAGATGGCAACCGGTGCCGGCAGCGTGCAGGTGCTCCCCGGACAGGTGGCGTCGCTTGCCGGTGTTGCCGGTGAATCGGCCGACGTCCGCAACGCGCCGGCCATCGACGCGTTCGATGCGTGGAGCGCCGCACGCGATCGGATGTACGACGAATCGAGACACGCGTACGTTTCGCCTCGGATGGTAGGCGCGGACGATCTTGGGTCGTACGGGACGTGGCAGACCTATCCCGACTACGGCGCCGTCTGGTTTCCGTCAGACGTCGCGCGCGAATGGGCTCCGTATCGCTTCGGTTACTGGACGTGGCTTTCGGGATGGGGCTATGCGTGGGTGGACAACGCCCCGTGGGGGTATGCGCCGTTCCACTACGGCCGCTGGGCGTACATCGGCGGCCGCTGGGGATGGTGTCCGGGCGCGTTTGTCATGCGCCCGCTTTGGGCGCCGGCACTTGTCGCATGGTACGGCGGCGCAGGCTGGGCGGCCGGAACCGTGGGGGGCCCGATCTACGGGTGGGTTCCGCTCGGCTGGCGCGAGCCGTACGTGCCGCCGTTCAACGCGTGCGCGGCACGATGCTGGACGCGTTACAACCGGCCGGTGGGCGTCGGCGCCGAACGGCGTCGCGACTCGACGCCGACGCACTTCGCGAACTGGAATGTGCCGGGGGGCGTCACTGCGGTGAGCGGCGATACGCTGAAGGCAGGCCGGCCTGTCGCGCCGCATCGCGTGTCGGTGGGCGCGAATCCTTCGTTCACGCCGTCGCTCGTGACGCGCCCGCCGGTTTTGCCGACGCCCGTTGCCCCCGCGACGTCGCGCAGCGGGTTGACCGCGCCGGTCGCTCCGCCGAGAACCACGCCGCGAAGCGTGTTGCCTGCGCCGGTTGCCCCGGTGCCAAGTGCGCCACGCAGCGCATCGCATTCGCCGGTGCCGGTCGCGCCCGTTCCGAGTGCGCCACGCAGCGTGGTGCCTGCGCCGGTCGCGCCGCCCGCATCTTCGCAGGCGAATCCGACGCCCGCGGTGCCCGCGCCGGCTCAGGCTGTCCCCGCGGTGCCCGCCCCGCGCGGCGCGATCCGTCCCGCGCCGCCGAATCCGGGTGCCGTCGAACGTTAGCGCGCCTTACGACGGGTGCAGCATCACTCGGCTACCCGGGTGACGTGATGCCCGGGATTGTCCATCGACACGCGATCGCCTTCGCGAAACTGCGGCTTCGATTTGTACGTGAGTTTGCGCGTCGACCCGTCGTCCATCGTGACGACGACGCTCCAGTACTGCTTGACGGTGTGTTTCGCCTCGATCTTGTTTCCGGCGTACGCGCGGGCGCCCGCCCTCCTTCCCGTCGGGCGCGCTCTGTTCTCGATTGCCGTGACCGATTTCACGATGCCGCATTCGGCGCACGGCCCGTCCGGGGCTGCTCTCGCCGCTGGCTCAGGGGCGTTCGTCGTTGCAGGAGCGTTCGTTGTCGCAGGAGCGTTCGTTGTCGTTGCAGGAGCGGGGACTGTCGGCGTCGCAGCGGGCGCCTGCGCGAGCGCGATGCCCGCGAACGCGGCGGCCGCGAGCGCTGCGAAACCCTGCGACCAGTGAGATGTCCGCGAACTCATCTGCGTCCTTCCAAAGGATGCAATGGCATCCCTCCGGGCTTTCATTGGCCGTCCGCGCGGAGTCGCGCGTAACTTCCCGGCGCGGCCTCGATCACCGGCAGCTTGCCCTTGCCGGGAACGCGCGGCGGTACCTCGCGACCGAGAAACGGCGTGATCCATTCGCGCCAGTCGTTCCACCACGAGCCGTCGTGCTGTTTCGCGTTCGCGAACCATTCGTCCGCGCTCGTGGCCTTGCCGTCGTTCGTCCAGTAGCCGTACTTGTTCGCGGCAGGCGGATTGATCATGCCGGCGATGTGCCCGGAGCCCGACAGCACGAAGCGTGCGCCACCCTTGATAAGGCCTGGGCCGGCGAACGTCGTCTTCCACGGCGCGATGTGGTCTTCGACCGCCGAGACGAAGTACGTCGGCAGGCTCACCTTCGACAGGTCGATCGGCACGCTGTCGAGCGTAAGGCCTCCCGGCTCGCGAAGCTTGTTGCGCATGTACATGTTGCGCAGGTAATAGCTGTGCATCTGCGCCGGCATGCGGGTGGAATCACAGTTCCAGTGCAGCAGGTCGAACGGGAACGGATCGCGCCCGAGCAGGTAATTGTTGATCACGAACGACCAGATCAGATCGTTCGCGCGCAGCAGATTGAACGTGTTGCCCATCTCGCTGCCTTCGAGATAGCCGCGCTCACGCATCTTCTTCTCGAGCGAGGCGACCTGATCCTCGTCGATGAACACTTCGAGCTCGCCGGCTTCGGTGAAGTCGATCAGCGCCGTCATGAACGTCGCGCTTGCGATGCGCTTCTGCTTCTTCTTCGCCGCGAGGTAGCCGAGCGTCGCGGCGAGCAGCGTGCCGCCGAGACAGTAGCCGATCACGTTCGCATCGGCTTCGCCGGTGGCCTGCTCGATCGCGTCGAGCGCCGCGAGCGGGCCCTCGAGCAGGTAATCCTCGAAATCCTTGTGCGCGAGGCGCTCGTCCGGGTTGACCCAGGAGATGACGAACACCGTCATGCCTTCGCTCACGGCCCAGCGCACGAACGAGTTCTTCTCGCGCAGGTCGAGGATGTAGTACTTGTTGATCCACGGCGGGATGATCAGCAGCGGCCGCTTCCATGCCTTCGCTGTCGTCGGCTCGTACTGCAAAAGCTGCATGAGGTCGTTCTGGAACACGACCTTGCCGGGTGTCGTCGCGATGTTGACGCCGAGCTCGAACGCCTTGGTGTCGGTCATCGAGATCCGCAGCTGGCCGTTGCCGCGCTCGATGTCGTCGAGGAGGTTGTTGAGGCCGCGCACCAGGTTCTGGCCGCCGCTCGCGACGGTTTCGCGAAATACCTCGGGATTGGTCAGCGCGAAATTCGACGGCGCGAGTGCGTCGATGTACTGGCGCGTGAAGAAGTCGACCTTCTTCTTCGCCGATTCGGACATCCCTTCGACGCTGCCGACCTGATCGTGCAGCCAGCGCGCGGTGATCAGGTACGACTGCTTCACGTAGTCGAACAGGAAGTGCTCGTGCCATCCCGCGTCCTTGAAGCGCTTGTCGCCCTTGGCAGGCTCGGCGACCGGCAGCGACGGCGCGCCAAGCATCCGCAGCATCGACGACTGCCACAGATTCATGTAGTCCCGCCAGAGATTCATCTGCCCTTCGGCGAGCCGCGCCGGGTTGGCGAGCATCTTCGCGGCGAGCTCCATGAACGCCTTGCCGAGACCGAGCTCGTCGCCGGCGACAGCGGTCTTGCCGGCGTTGCGGGCTGCGAATTCGCCCATCATCTTGGCGCTCTTCTCGGCGGCCGTCGCGAGCGACTCGGCGAGCGCGACGGGATCGTAGGCAGGTGCGTTGGCGGCCGCGGTGGCGGCTTTCGCGGGTGTGGACATCGTGGAGTCCCGTGAGGTCGGTCGAATCGAGACCGTGATTTTACGCGGCAAAGCGGATCGCGCCGTCGCTCGCGATGCTGCGCGTCGCGCGTCCCTCGCGCCACAGATGATTGAGATGCGCGATCGCCTCGCCCATCGCGAAGAAGCGTTGCTGCAGATCGAGCGGGCGGCGGAACAGCACCGGAATCACCTGTTCGGCGGACATCGGCGCCCCCGCGGCTGCCAGCGCCGCATGCAACTCGGCGAGGCGCTCCGCGTGATGCGCGCGCAGGCGCGCGACGCGCGCGGCAATGCCGCGAAACGGTGCGCCGTGCGAGGGGAGGACGAGCGTGTCGGCCGGCAGCGATTCAAAGCGAGCGAGCGATGCGAGGAAGCGCGCGACCGGATCGCCTTCCGGCTCGCCCGGCCACACGGCCACGTTGGTGCTGATCCGTGGCAGCAGCATGTCCCCCGAGACCAGCACCGCGCGTTCTTCGTCGGCGAGTGCCGCATGCTCGGGCGAGTGGCCATAGCCCGCGATGACGCGCCAGCGCCTGTCCGCAACGACAAGCGTGTCACCGTCGACGAGGCGGGCGAATGCGTGCGGTGCTTCGGGAACGCCACGATGGTAGTGATTGCCGCGCGAGGCGAGCGCTGCCAGATGCTCGGCGGCCATGCCATGGCGAGCGAAGAGCGCGCGCACGTCGGCCGGGCCCAGGCCCGCCTGCCCGGCGATCATCGCGTGTGCGGCCAGATACTCGGCCTGCGTCATCGCGATCGGACAGCCGAAGTGCGCGGCGAGCCAGGCCGCGTTGCCGATATGATCGGGATGGCAGTGCGTCGCGACGATGCGCACCAAGGGACGATCGCGCAGCGTCGTCGCGAAATGCCGCTGCCAGTGGGCACGCGTCGTCGCGTCGCCGTATCCGCAGTCGACGAGCGTGTAGCCGCCGGGCTCGGCGAGCAGCCACAGGTTCACGTGGTCGAGCGCGAACGGCAGCGGCATCCGCAGCCAGTGAATGCCGGGGGCGATTTCGCGCGTCGTGCCCGGCGCCGGCGGTGGATCGGCGATCTCGGATAGCGCGGGCTCGCCTGCGAGCGGGGCATTCATCGGCTTATGGTATCGTGCCGACGGCGCCGCGCCGCCGACGCCGATCACGTGCAGGCCAGCATGTCGACCCCGCTCCGCAATGCAGCCGCGCCGGCACGCGCGACCTATTCCATTTCCGATCTCGCACGCGAGTTCGCGCTCACGACGCGCGCGATCCGCTTCTACGAGGATTGCGGGCTGCTCGCGCCGAAGCGCGACAAGCGCACGCGCGTGTACGGAGAGCGCGAGCGCGTGCGGCTCAAGCTGATCCTGCGCGGCAAGCGGCTCGGCCTCGCGCTATCCGAGATCGGCGAGCTGCTCGACCTCTACGAAGTGCGGCGCAACGAGCGCGCGCAGCTCACGGCGTTTCTCACGCTGCTCGCCGACCGCCGCACGCGCCTTCTGCAGCAGCGCGAGGACATCGAGATCGTGCTTGCCGAGATCGACGGCATCGAGCGCGAATGCCGCCGACGACTCAAGACCGAGGCGACGAGTTGACGTTTACGTAAAGGGAATGGTGGAGTAGGATCGCGGGCAAGGATCGCGGGCAAGGATTCGAGGGGACGAGGATCGAGAATCGAGCCGTATCGGCCGGCGCATTCCAGCCCGCGTTCGCGGATTACGCGGCCCGCGTTCGCGCGAGCTTTGCGCGCCAGGGCGCGATGGCGCTGATCGGCGCCGAGATCGTCGACGTCGCGCCAGGCTACTGCGCGCTTGCGCTGGTGCCACGCCCCGAGACTTCGCAGCAGCACGGATACGTGCATGCGGGTATTCTGGCGACGCTCGTCGACTCGGCTGGCGGTTATGCCGGCTACACGCTGTTCCCGGAGGACAGCTCCGTGCTGACCGTCGAGTACAAGCTCAACCTGCTGGCGCCTGCGCAGGGCGAGCGCATCGTCGCCGAAGGATTCGTCGTCAAGCCCGGCCGCACGCTCGCGATCACGCGCGGCGAAATCAACGCCGAAAGAGGCGGCGCGCGCACGCTGATCGCGATCATGCAGCAGACGCTGATGGTGATGCGCGGCAGGCCCGACCGCTGAGCACGCGGCTTCGTTCACGCTCGCCCGCGTGGGTTACTGATAGCTGATACCCGATACCTGATGCCCGACTTCCCCTCTCTCGATTTCGAGCTCGGCGAAACGATCGACCTGCTGCGCGCGTCGGTGCGCCAGTTCGCGGCCGCCGAGATCGCGCCGCGCGCCGCGGCCATCGATCACGACAACGTGTTCCCCGCCGACCTGTGGCGGAAACTCGGCGACATGGGCCTGCTCGGCATTACCGTCGAAGAGGATTACGGCGGCGCCGGTCTCGGCTATCTCGCGCACGTCGTCGCGATGGAAGAAATTTCGCGCGCGTCGGCGTCGGTGGGCCTGTCGTACGGCGCGCATTCAAACCTGTGCGTCAACCAGATCCGCCGCAACGGCAGCGAGGCGCAGAAACGCAAGTACCTGCCGAAATTGATCTCCGGCGAGCACGTCGGCGCGCTGGCGATGAGCGAAACGGGCTCGGGCTCGGACGTCGTGTCGATGCGGCTTCGCGCCGAGCCGCGCGGTGATCATTACGTGCTGAACGGCACGAAGATGTGGATCACGAACGGGCCCGATGCGAGCACGCTGGTCGTCTACGCCAAGACCGATCCGAAAGCAGGTCCGCGCGGCATCACGGCGTTCATCGTCGAAAGGGGGATGCCGGGCTTCTCGACGGCGCAGAAGCTCGACAAGCTCGGCATGCGCGGCTCCAACACCTGCGAGCTCGTCTTCGAGAATTGCGAGGTGCCCGCCGCGAACGTGCTCGGTGAGGAGGGCAGCGGCGTCAACGTGCTGATGAGCGGGCTCGACTACGAGCGCGCCGTGCTCGCGGGCGGCTCGCTCGGCATCATGGCCGCTTGCCTCGACGCCGTGCTGCCGTACGTGCACGAGCGGCGCCAGTTCGGACAGTCGATCGGCGAGTTCCAGTTGATGCAGGGCAAGCTCGCCGACATGTATACGACGATGAATGCGTGCCGCGCCTACGTTTACGCCGTCGGGCGCGCCTGCGATCGCGGCCAGACGACGCGCAAGGATGCCGCGGGCGCGATCCTGTACGCCGGCGAGAAGGCGACGTGGATGGCCGGCGAGGCGATCCAGTGCCTCGGAGGCAACGGCTACATCAACGAGTTTCCCACCGGCCGCCTGTGGCGCGATGCGAAGCTCTACGAGATCGGCGCAGGCACGTCCGAAATCCGGCGCATGCTGATCGGGCGCGAACTGTTCAACGACACGAAGTGACGGCCGCGGCCGCCACGGAAGGCGAGACGGAACACCATGGCAACTACCAACGACCCGATCGTCATCGTCGGTGCGGCGCGCACGCCGATGGGCGGATTCCAGGGTGATTTCGCGCCGCTTGCCGCGAGCGATCTCGGCGCCGTCGCGATCAAGGCTGCTGTCGAGCGCGCCGGCATCAAGCCGGCCGACGTCGACAAGACGATCTTCGGCTGCGTGCTGCCTGCCGGCCAAGGCCAGGCGCCGGCGCGCCAGGCGTCCATCAAGGCAGGACTGCCACTCGCCACCGGATGCACGACCGTCAACAAGATGTGCGGCTCGGCGATGGAGGCGATGATCCTCGCGCACGATGCGCTCGTCGCGCGCTCGGCCGACGTGATCGTCGCGGGCGGCATGGAAAGCATGTCGAACGCACCGTACCTGATGCCGAAGGCGCGCGCGGGCTACCGGATGGGTCACCAGACGGTGTCCGACCACATGTTCCTGGACGGCCTCGAGGACGCGTACGACAAGGGGCGGCTGATGGGAACGTTCGCCGAGGATTGCGCGACGAAGTACGAGTTCACGCGCGAAGCGCAGGATGCATTCGCGCGCACTTCGCTTGCGCGCGCGCTCGCCGCAAACCAGGATGGCACGTTTGCATGGGAAACCGCGCCCGTCACGGTCAGCGGCAGGAAGGGCGATGTCGTCGTCGACCACGACGAGCAGCCGGCGAAAGCATCGCCCGACAAGATTCCGACGCTCAAGCCCGCGTTCCGCAAGGACGGCACCGTCACGGCCGCGAACTCGAGCTCGATTTCGGATGGCGCCGCGGCGGTCGTCATGATGCGGCGCTCGACGGCGGAAGCGCGCGGCCTTAAGCCGCTTGCGGTGATTGTCGGCCATGCGACGCATGCGCAGGAGCCGGGTTTGTTCACGACGGCGCCGGTCGGCGCGATCCGCAAGCTCTACGAAAAGACCGGCTGGACGACGCGCGACGTCGACCTGTTCGAGATCAACGAGGCGTTCGCGGTCGTCACGATGGCGGCGATGAAGGAGCACGAGATTCCGCACGACCGCGTCAACGTCCACGGCGGTGCGTGCGCGCTCGGCCATCCGATCGGCGCGTCGGGCGCGCGCATCGTCGTGACACTGCTCGGCGCGCTGCGCAAGCAGGGGAAGAAGCGCGGCGTTGCCGCCCTTTGCATCGGCGGCGGCGAGGCGACGGCGCTCGCGATCGAGCGCGTCTAACGACAAAGCGCCCGATGCTGACGCTCGAGACCTGGCTCGTATTCTGCGTCGCGTGCGTGGCGCTCGCCGCCACCCCGGGACCGAACATGCTGTTCCTCGTGTCGCGCACGCTCGCGCAGGGCAGGGCGGCGGGGTTCGTCTCGCTCGCGGGCACGTCCACCGGCTTCGCGCTGCACGCGGTGGCCGCCGCATTGGGATTGACGGCGCTGCTCGCCGCGGTGCCGGTCGCGTTCGAAATCGTGCGCGTCGCGGGTGCGCTTTACCTCGCATGGCTCGCGATCGCCACATGGCGCGCGAGCGACGAGGCCGATCCGCGCGTGACGGCGCCGCGGGTGGCGAACTTGGCGATGTACCGGCAGGGCCTGCTGACGTCGCTCTTGAACCCGAAGCTTGCGGTGTTCCAGCTCGCACTCTTTCCGCAGTTCGTCGACCCGGCGCGGGGCAGCGTGCTCACACAGGGCCTCGTGCTGGCCGTGACGCAGCTCGTGATCGTGATTGCCGGCGATTCGGCGTGCGTATTCGCGGCGACCGGTGCCCGTCGCTGGTTCGCCGCGCGACCGGGCTTCTCGCGTTGGTCGAAGCGCGCGCTGGCCGGCGTGTTCGCGGCGCTCGCCGCGCGCCTCGCGGTGCAATCGCGCGCGTAGCGCATGCTGCTGACCGACGAACAGCGCCAGATCCGCGACACGCTGCGCGAATTCGCGCGCGCGGAACTCGCGCCGCATGCGGCGGCGTGGGATCGCGACCATACGTTTCCACACGAGGCGCTGCGGGCGCTCGGCCGTCTCGGCGCGCTCGGCGTCGTGGTGCCGGAACGCTTCGGCGGGGCGGAGCTCGATTACGTTTCGCTCGACGTCGCGCTCGAGGAGATAGCGGCAGGCGACGGCGCGACGTCGACGATCGTCAGCGTGCAGAACTCCGTCGTCTGCGGACCGATTCATGCCTTCGGCGGCGACGCGCAAAAGGAGCGTTTCCTGCCGGAACTCGCGCGCGGGGAACTTCTGGGCTGCTTCTGCCTGACGGAGCCGCACACCGGTTCGGACGCCGCCGCGATCGCGACGCGCGCCGAGCGTCGCGGCGATGCGTACGTCGTGAATGGCGTCAAGCAGTTCATCACGAGCGGCGCGAACGCCGACGTCGCGATCGTATTCGCGCGCACCGACAAGTCGGCCGGAAGCAAGGGCATTTCCGCGTTCATCGTCGACACGAAGACGCCAGGATTCGTCGTTGCGCGCATCGAGGAGAAGCTCGGGCAGCGTGCGTCCGACACCGCGCAGCTCGCTTTCGAGAACTGCGA